>JAFGTO010000412.1 GCA_016934095.1 Candidatus Glassiibacteriota bacterium | reverse complement strand
GCCGCTCCTGAAGAAAACAGCAACAGGTCAAAACGTGTGTTTTACAGCTGAAAAAGAATCCTTTGTGAGCAAATCGCTCAGTTTAGGACTCAGATACACAGACATAATAAAAAATTTGGGGTAAAGGAGAAAAACTTTTGACAATCGCTCTAACTACGCGGCGATATTTTACCTCCGGCTTGCCTGCTTTGCCCGGATACTGGTCATCCCCCCGGAATTTGATGACACCTGCATCACCTATGGCGACCCGTCAACCCTGATACCCTTCGCCGCCTTTCCCCGGCCGCCGGAAAAAAACTCTTGACCTGTTTACAGTTAAGGCCACAAGTTGTAATAGGGGGGCTTCCCCGGGCAGGTTTTCCGGGCGGGCCTCGGGCAACGATGCTGCATCATGCTTACCGGAGCGAACTCTCACTCAGCCGGGGCCAGGCAGCCATGAACAGGAAAGCACTGAAAAACCGCACAGCGGCAGGCAGCGTGAAGAAAGCACCCGGGGCCGCAGAGGAAAGGCCGAGGGTGCAGTCGAAGATCATCGATGACGTGTTCACCGATGCGGTGGTGATGGTCAAGCCGCGGTTCGAGGTCGACTACCCCGCCTACCTGGACCGCCTCTGGGAAGCCAACGCGGAGATTTACCAGATCCTCAAAGACGCTCCGGACATGGAAGAGGCCCGAGAGCAGATGTATTCTTACCTCGAGCGTGCCGAGCGGGAAATCTTCAAGGTCGAAAACGACTTGCACATCCTCGAGAAAGCCACGGTCCGGGAATGCATCCGGGCGTTCAAGAGCATTATCGGCCCGGTCAACGAGTACCGTACCGGGGTGTCCGCGCTCGACTGCCTGTGGAAGCTGGCCCGGGGCAGGCAGGAAGAGCTGGTCCCCGAGGTCTCGGTCGGCTTCCTGATGGAGTTTATCAACCTCTTTCGCGGGGTGGCCGGCAGGTCCAACATCTATTTCGAGTCCAAGGAGGCCAAGAAGGGGATCCCCGACTTCCTGCGCCTCGAGGGCCGCGAGGCCTCGGAGAAACGGACCGAGATCCTGGATGAGATGGGCGCGACCATCCAGAAATATTTCAAGAAATACCCCTCGGGCCTGGAATCGGACGTAGTGAGCTGGAGAAAGGAGAACCGCGCCAGGATCCTCGGCTATTTCGGCGGAAGCGAATCCGACTGGGACGACTACCAATGGCAGCTCGAACACGTCATCCGCGATGCCGGTCCGCTGCTGGACCTGATCGAGCTCACAGTCGAGCAGCAGGATGCGATCAAGAAGGCCCACCGCAACCGCATCCCATTCGGTGTCACCCCCTATTACCTGAGCCTGATGGACCGCAACCTGTCTATCGGGTACGACCACGCTATCCGTGCCCAGGTGATCCCCCCTCCGGACTATGTCGACAGCATGTGCGAGCACCGGGCCGACCGCGGGGTCATTTTCGATTTCATGGGTGAGCACGACACCTCGCCCATCGAGCTGATTACCCGGAGATACCCCTGCATAGCCATCCTGAAGCCGTTCAACACCTGCAGCCAGATCTGTGTCTACTGCCAGCGCAACTGGGAGATCGACGAGGTGCTCGACCCCAAGGCCGCGGCCTCGAAGAAAAGCCTGGAGGAAGCCCTGTCCTGGTTCGACAGCCACCGCAGCGTGGGGGACGTGCTGATCACCGGGGGCGACCCGTGTATCATGCAGGACAAGCCCCTGAAAACGATCATGGAGATACTGGCCGCCAAGGAGCAGATCTACCGGATCAGGATCGGCACCAGGACCCCCGTGGTCCTGCCCATGCGCTGGACCGACAGCCTGGTAGAGGTAGTTTCCGGGTTCCACCGGCCCGGCCGCCGGGAGGTGGCCGTAGTCACCCATTTCGAGCACCCGTACGAGATAACCCCTGAGGCCATGCAGGCGGTGCAGAAAATCCGCCGGGCCGGAATGGGTGTCTACAACCAGGAGGTCTTCACAGTGGAGAACTCCCGCCGCTTCGAGACTGTCAAGCTGCGGCGCGACCTCAGGCTGATCGGGGTGGACCCCTACTACACGTTCAACATGAAAGGCAAGGAGGAGACCCGGCGCTACATGGTGCCGATCGCCCGCATCCTGCAGGAGCGCAAGGAGGAGGCCCGGCTGCTGCCCGGCCTGGACAGGACCGATGAGCCGGTTTTCAACGTGCCCAAGCTCGGCAAGAACCACCTGCGCTCCTGGCAGGACCACCGCCTGGTCATGGTCCTGCCCGATGGCTCCAGGGTGTACGAGTTCCACCCCTGGGAAAAGAACATCAAGCCGGTGCCGCCATACAATTACATAGATGTCCCCATCTACGACTACCTGGAGGAGCTGGCCGCCCGCGGTGAAAATATCCGCGACTACCGCACGATCTGGTTCTATTACTGATCTTCGCAGCCCAAGCGGTATTTCCCCTGCCAAATTGAAAGGCCCGGCTTTCTCTGCTGCAAGCCGGGCCTTCTATTATAACGACAGGTCTACGCTTTCCGGTTACTGTCCCCGGAGGTGCTTTGAGCTTCCGGGGATCCCTCTTCTTACCGTTTTTTCTCCATCGCGCGCAGCCTGATAACCATCAGCAGGATCCTGAACAGGGGGATGATCGCAAAAAGGTCCAGGATTAGCAGGACCGCCAGTACCACTATCCCGGTGGTGGTCAGGATCATGCTCAGCGGGTTGTTGACAATCACGAAACCGATCGCGCCGGTGACGATCAGGAAGTAGACGATGTTGCCCCAGAAATCATGGGGCATCGTGCCGGCAGCCGCAGCGGACTCTTCGCCGGCGGCTCTGACAGAGGCAGTACCGGTACTCGAAGGGTTGTTTCTCTTGCTCAATTGCTTTGCTCCTGGCTAATTTTCCCGATAATCTCCGCCTGGGTCCTGCCGCTGGTAATGATACCCAGGGCCTTTGTCAGTTGTTTGTCGGAACGCGAAACGAGCTGGTAGGCGGTGTTCTCATCCCAGGTAACCTGAGCGATCTGGTAAGTCAGCAGGTAGTCGGTCAGGTAGCGGCGGTACCTGGCGATCTTTTCTTTGTCCGGCTTGACCTGTTTTTCCGCCAGGTGGTCGAGGAAAGCCTGGTAGATTTCTGGCCCGGCTTGGAAAGGCTTTTGCAGGCCGGGATGGGTGCTCCTGTAGGCCACCGCGAAATCGAAAGCATGGGGAAAAACCTCGGCGATCAACGGGTCTGATGCGGCGCTGTCGGCTTCCACGACCACATCCGGAGTGATCCCGCCGCCGCCCTTGACCTCGCGGCCCATGTCGGTAACATAGCGCTCCTCTTTTTTCTCCTGGTCTTCCTCTTCCTCGTCATCCTCATCCTCGGAGCGGAACCTTTGCCTGCGGTAGATTTCCCGCTGGATGTTGCGGCCGCTGGGTGTATAGTAGCGGGCGGTGGTGATTTTCAGCACGTCCCCGGTGCTCAGCGGGAAAGTGGTCTGGACCAGCCCCTT
This sequence comes from Candidatus Glassiibacteriota bacterium, assembly GCA_016934095.1. Taxonomy (GTDB): domain Bacteria; phylum Gemmatimonadota; class Glassbacteria; order GWA2-58-10; family GWA2-58-10; genus JAFGTO01. Next base: position 2,575 of record JAFGTO010000412.1, on the reverse strand, counting down.
GCCGAAAGAGTTGGTACCGACTATTACCGCCCGGTCATGGTCCTGGAAAGCCCCGGCTACGATCTCGCTGCTGCTGGCCGTAAATTCGTTGATCAGCACCACCAGGGGCTGGTCTTTGAAGTCCGGCTTACCGGTGGAGAAAAAGCTCTTGCTGTCTTCCTGGTGGCGCCCGCGCATCGAGACTATCAACTGCCTCTTGGAGAGGAACAGGTCGCAGATGTCTATCGCCGGCTCGGTCAGCCCGCCCACGTTGTCGCGCAGGTCCAGGATCAGAGAGGTCATCCCCTGGTCCTGGAGCTGATCGAGGTACTGTTTCAGCTCTTCCACGCTGCGCTCGGTGAAGTTGCTCAGGCGCAGGTAGCCCACACCCGGTTCCAGCATGAAATGCCTGGTCACTGTAGGCACCACCACCGGCGTGCGGGTCAGGGTCAAGTCTATCGGCTCCGGGACACCCACCCTGGAAACAGAGACCTGCACCGCGGTGCCTTCCGGCCCCAGCAGGTTGGTCTTGGCCTGTTCGGTGGACCAGCCCTTGGTGGGGCTGCCGTCTACCCGGATAATCCGGTCGCCGGGCTGGAGCCCCTGGCGCCAGGCGGAGGAGCCGGGGAAGGTCGACATCACCACGATATCGCCGTTCACCCTGCTGATCGAAATCCCGGTGCCCAGGTACTCGCTCTTGATCTGCAGCTCCTGGAAGCGTTTGAACTCATCGGCGGGGATCAGCTCGGTATAAGGGTCCAGGTTTTTCAGCAGGCCGTTCACCGCCCGCTGGTAGAGCTGGTCCTGGGGGATATCATCCACGTACCGCAGGCTGACATGGTTGACCACGTCCTGCAGCAGCAGGATCCGCATATAGGTGTTGTCCGAGGTGGCCAGCACCTGCCCCACCAGCCAGCCCACCAACATCAGGACCACGGCCGTTATCGAGCCGTACAGGTAAGGCTTTCTGTACATCGAGATTTTCATGGAAAGATCCTTTTCAACCATTGAGCGCTCACGGCTTAACCGGCGGCCTGAAAGCACATTCGCTAAAGCCTGCCGGGCATTTACTTAATTGCACAAACATATAATATGCAGATAATCGCTTGTCATGTCAATAATTATCCTCAGATTGTCCTTTTCAGTCGTCCGTTTTCCCGGATTGCAGGCGGACCAGTACCCGGTCTCCGATGCGGTGCGTCTGTGCCGGCGGCTGAAAAGACATCAGGCTGTCGAGCAGGGGCAGGGAGCGCTCGCGGGTGAGCACCCAGCGCCCTCCCTGTCCGGCGAAGTCGCCCCAGCGGTCGTGGTAAGGGTCGAAGCGGACAAGCTTGCCGCCGGTGTAGAACCCCAGCGAGGGCGGCCAGAGCTGAAGGCAGAGGATGCGCTCGCCGTGCTCCAGGGACCCCAGACGGCTGCGGCTGAACGACCTGACCGCCCGGAAATTGTCCGCCTGCGGCAGGGCCACTCCGCTGACCAGGGCGAACATCAGAGCCATGGCCGCCACTGCGGAAGCGGTGAAGAGAGCCAGGCGCCGCCGCACCAGGAAAGCCGCAGCCCCGGCCGGGACCAGGCCCAGCGGCGCCAGGGCCAGCAGTACCTGCGGCCGGGGCATACCGGTCCTCTGCGGCAGCAGGGCTGCTCCGAAAACCAGGGCGGCCAGGGCCAGTACCCCGGTACCGGCCGCCAGTGCCGCGGCACCCCGCTTGCCTGGGGCCTCTTCCGCTCCGGCCAGGAAACACCCGCTGAAAAGCGCGGCCGCAGGATACAGCGGCAGCACGTAGTTGGGGAGCTTCGACCGGCTGAAAGAGAAGAAAAGGAGCATGACCCCGAGCCAGCACCAGGCCAACAGATCGCTGTTCCAGCTTTTCTGCAGGGTTTCCGGCTCGACCCCGGGAAAGATCAGGCCGCGCAGGCTGCGCACCGCCCCGCCGGCCAGGGCCAAGGTCCAGGGGAACGAGCCGGCGATCAATACCGGCAGGTAGTAGTAGGCTGGCCCCGGGTGCTCCCAGCGGTCTGTGAAATAGCGCTCCAGGTTGCGGTGCAGAAAAAACTCCTCGAGGTAGGCCGGGCCGTGCACCCGGTACATGTAGATGAACCAGGGAGCGGCCAAGGCCAGGAACAGCGGCAGGCCCCACCACAATCCCAGGCGGGGGAGCTCCCTGGTCTGCCGGGAGATGACCAGGTAGGCGGCCAGGGTGATCCCCGGCAGGAGCGCTCCCAGCGGGCCCTTGACCAGGAAAGCCAGGGCTGCGCCCGCGTAAAGCAGCACCAGCGCCAGAACTCTGCCCCGCCCGCCCGCCTCGGTGCGCTCCCAGAGCACGAACCCGTACAGCGACAGGCAGATGAAAAAACTCAGCAGCATGTCAGGCACCGCGGTGCGGGCATAGACCACGGGCTGGAGCGCTGTGGCGGCAAAAAGGCCGACGTAGAACCCGCTGCGGCTGTCGAAGAGCATGGCTCCCAGCGCTGCGGTCAGCAGCACCAGGCCCAGCCCGGCGAGCACGCTGGGCAGGCGCGCGGAGAACTCCGAGGCGCCGAACGCCCGCAATGAGAGGATGTCCAGCAGGTAGAAGCCCACCGGCTTGCCCCAGCG
>JAFGTO010000411.1 GCA_016934095.1 Candidatus Glassiibacteriota bacterium | reverse complement strand
TGACCAGGGGCGAGTTGGCAATGGCCCGGGCGACCCGCACCGCATCATCGTAACTCTGCGCGCCTACCACCCTGACCTCTACCAGCCGGGTCGCGCCCTCACCATCGGCGGCGATCTTGCGGGCCAGGCTCCGGCAGACCGTGTGCAAGGCTTCGCAAAAGCTCTCATATTCCGGGCTGCCGGTGGAATCTATGGCTGCGGCGCCGCAGGTCCCGCTGGCCAGCAGGAACACACTGTCGTTGGGGCTGCGGTCTCCATCCACGCTGATCATGTTGAAAGTGCGCTCAGACACCGAGTGCAGGGCCGCTGCCAGCACAACAGAGTCGACCGCGGCATCCGTGGTGATAAAACCGAGCATGGTAGCCAGGTTCGGGTGGACCATCCCGGAGCCCTTGGCCGCGCCGCCGATGGTAGCCGTGGTTCCTCCCAGGTCGAACCTGACCGCCAGCCGTTTTTCCACCATGTCCGTGGTGAGGATCGCCTGCGAGAAACCATTGCCGGCGGCCTGCCCTGAGATCAGGCGGTCCCGGGCCGCGGCCAGCCCGGCGAAAATTTTCTCCAGCGGCAGGGGCACGCCGATCACTCCGGTTGACATGACCAGGGCCGTGCGCTCGCTCAGGCCGAACAGGCGCTCGGCCTCTGCGGCTGTCGAGGCGGCATCGTGCTCGCCGCGCTCGCCGGTACAGGCATTGGCATTGCCGCTGTTGACCACCACGGCCCGGATTTTGTCGGCCCCGGCCGCCAGGACGCCCCTGCAGTAGCGCACAGGTGCGGCCTGCACCCGGTTGGTGGTGAAAACGCCGGCCGCTGCGCAAGGAGTATCGCAGATGATCAGGCCCAGGTCCGGCCTGGGGTTGATCTTGATCCCGCAGCTAATTCCGACCGCCCTGAAACCCGGCACGGACTCGACCGAGCCCTCGAATGTCTCCAGCATGGATGCCCTCGATACCCGGGAAAGGCAAAGATAGTGTTACGTACCTGAAAAATATTAAAATAGGATTAGCGATTTACATATTTATAGCCAGTGGAAGCGAGAAATCCCCCCTTACCCCCCTTGAAAAAGGGGGATGGAGGGGGATTTGTCTTTAGACATTTTTCATGTATTTCAGGTACACCACAATAGTAACGAATTCGAACAAAAAACCGGGTGCCGCCTGTCAAGCGGGACAAGAACACCCGGCTATCCGGGCTTGCTGTCATTCTTCCGCTATTTTGCCTGATCCTCCGGCGCGGCCTGCCGTTTTTCCAGGATGTCGGCGAAGACGTGGATAAACCGATCGATCTGCCTCTTGCTGATAATCAGCGGCGGGACAGCCCGGATCACTTTTTCGCCGGCAGTGCAGACCAGCACGCCGCGCTCGCGGAACTGCCGCAGCAGCGGCGCCGCCTCGAAAGACAGCTCCACCCCGACCATCAGTCCCAGACCGCGCACCGTGGCTATCTTGTCCGGGAACTTCTTCTTGAGGTGTTTCAGGCGGTCCAGCAGGTACTCGCCTTTATTGGCTACCGAGGCGAGGAACGAGGGACGCTTGAGCCTGCGCAGCACCTCGATGGCCGCGGCACTCACCACCAGGCCCCCGCCGAAAGTGGTGGCATGGTCGCCGCTCTCGATGCATTCGGCCACCCGCCGGTTGGCCAGCACCGCCCCCATGGGTAGCCCGCCGGCCAGCGGCTTGGCCAGGCAGAGGATGTCCGGCACCACCCCGAAATGCTGGTAGGCGAAGAGACGCCCTGTACGGCCCAGCCCGCACTGGACCTCATCGAATATCAGCAGCACTCTCCTTCTATGGCAGACCTCGGCCAGGGAGGTGAGGAAGTGGGCGCCGGCCGGGTTCACCCCGCCCTCGCCCTGGACCGGCTCGACAATCACCGCGCAGGTGTCCACGCCGATCTTGGTCTCGGCATCGTCCGCATCCCCGAACCTGGCGAAGCGGGCTCCCGGCACCAGCGGCTCGAAAGGCATGCGGTACTTCTTGCGGTCAGTCAGGGCCAGGGCGCCGAACGTCCGGCCGTGGAACGAGCCGGTAAAGGCCACGAAACCCGCCCTCTCGCCCCCGAACTTCTTCATCGCCCACTTGCGGGCAAGCTTCATGGCCCCCTCGACCGCCTCTGCCCCGCTGTTGCAGAAAAAAACCTTGTCGGCAAACGAGCAGCTCTCGACCAGCATGCGGGCCAGGGCGACATTGGGAGCGGTGTAGTAGAGGTTGGAGCAGTGGATCAGCTTGCGGGCCTGTTCAGCGATCACCCGGCTGAGCTGTTCATCGCCGTAGCCCAGGGCATTGACCGCGATCCCTCCGACTAGGTCCAGGTAGCGCCTGCCCTCGGTGTCGAAAAGGTAGCAGCCCTGCCCCCTCTCGATAACGAACTTGGGGCGGACATAAGTGCCCAGGACATACCTTGCATCCTCGCGGATTATTCTTTCTTCCTCAGCCACTGTCCGGTCTTTTTTGAGTCGTTAAAGGTTTTGAGGGCCGTTGAAAAAGAACCTCAACGACCCAAAATTAAATATAATGCTTGTCCGGCTATCAAGTGCAACGGCGACCCGGTTCAGAGGGCCGGAAGCCCGGCGCTCAGCCGGCGAAAAGGTCTTCACCCTCGGTCTCGCGGAGCTTACTGAACTCTTTGCGCAGCTTCCCGGTTAGCGGGCCGGGCTTACCATTGCCGATCAGGCGCTCGTCCAGGGCGACCACAGGCACCAGCTCCGCGCCTGTCCCGGTCAGGAAACATTCATCGGCCAAGTAGACATCGTGGCGGGTGACCGGCAGCTCGCGCACGTTAATTCCCAGGCTGCGGGCCAGCTCCATGGCTACCGCGCGGGTCACTCCCAGCAGGATCGCGTGCTCCGGGGCCGGGGTGAGCAGCTCGCCGTGCTTGACCAGGAAAATGTTGTCCGCGGTGCACTCCGCCACTAGGCCCTGGGCGTTAAGCATCAGGCTCTCCGGGCAGCCCGCCTGGTTGGCTTCCATCTTGGCCAGGATGTTGTTCAGGTAATTCAGGCTTTTGGCCATGGGACTGAACATGTCCGGCGACACCCGCCGGGTGGCGGCGGTTATCACCTTGATCCCCTGCCGGTAGAGTTCCTCGGGGTAAAGCTGGATCTTGTCGACAATGATGATCACCGAGCCAATTTTACACTTTTTCGGGTCCAGGCCCAGGTCGCCCACGCCGCGGGTTACCACCAGCCTGATATAGGCATCCCGGAAACCGTTGGCCCTCACCGTATCGACGACCGCCTCATCCATCCGGCTGCGGCTCAGGGGTATAGCCAGCCCGATGCTTTTCGCACTGTCGTAGAGCCGGTCGATATGCGCCTTGAAACGGAAGATCCGTCCCGAGTAGATCCGGATCCCCTCGAAAACGCCATCGCCATAAAGCAAGCCGTGGTCGAAAACACTGATCTTGGCTTCCGATTTGGGATAAAGCTCACCGTCGATGTAGACTTTGGGTTCCATGCGGTTATTTCCTTGAAAATATGAGCTGATCACTCAGTGCCGGGTAAAAGCGCAAGTATCCGGCACTCAGGGTTCAGCGCTGAGCTCCGGAGATCGTTTCCAGGCGTTGCAGGCGCAATTGCCCCCGCCGAGGCAATATTATTAAACTCAATTTGCCCGCAGTCAACTATTATTTCAGGCCTGTCGCTCCTTGAGCAGCTTGTAGATCACGCTGTCGGAGAGCGCCTGCCAGCTCGCTTCCACGATATTGAAAGAGACCCCGACCGTGCCCCACTTGTCCTTGTGGTCTCCGGACTCGATCAGTACCCGGACCATCGAGCCGGTCCCCTTGCCCTTGGGCAGCACGCGGACCTTGTAGTCGAGCAGGGAGACTTCCCCGAGCTCCGGGTAGAACTTCTCCAGGGCCTTGCGCAGGGCGTTGTCGATGGCGTTCACCGGCCCGTTCCCTTTGGCCGCGGTATGCTCGACCTGGTTGTCCACCCTGACCATGATGGTGGCCTCGCTGGTAGTCTCCTCGAACACCGGGACCTGGACATCCTCGCTCTTCTCATCGATGACCCGGAAGCCGAGCAGCTCGAAGAACTGGGGCAGGCTGCCCATGGCGCGCTTCATCAGCAGCTCGAAGCTCGCCTCGGCGCCCTCGTACTGGAACCCCTGGTGCTCCATGAGCTTCAGTCTCTCCAGGATCTCCTTGACCGCCGGGTCCTTGCTTTGGATGTCAATGCCGAACTCCTCGGCCTTATAGAGGATATTGCTGCGGCCTGAGAGGTCGCTGACCAGCACGCGCCGGTGGTTGCCTACCAGCTCCGGGTCGATGTGCTCGTAGCACTTCGGGTTGCGGGCCACGGCCGAGACATGCATGCCGCCCTTATGGGCGAACGCGCTGTCGCCGACGAAAGCCTGCCGCTTGTTATCGGGCAGGTTGGCCAGCTCGTTGACTACGCGGGCCAGCTCCCGCAGCCCTTTGAGGTGAGCGGGATCGATGGCCTGGAGGCCCATCTTGAGCATCAGGCCCGGGATAATCGAGATCAGGTTGGCGTTGCCGCAGCGCTCGCCGTACCCGTTGATAGTGCCCTGTACCTGGACGGCCCCGGCCTCGACCGCTGCCAGGCTGTTGGCCACGGCCAGCTCGCTGTCATTGTGGGCGTGGATCCCCAGCGGCACCTTGATTTCGGACTTGACCCTGGAGGTCAGCTCCGCCACGCAGGAGGGCAGACTGCCTCCGTTTGTGTCGCAGAGGATTATCCTGTCGGCGCCGGCCTCGGCCGCCACCTTGACCGTTTTCAGGCAGTACTCCGGGTTGTCCCGGTAGCCGTCGAAAAAGTGCTCGGCATCGTAGAACACTTTCTTGCCTTGTTTTTTCAGGAAGGACACCGAATCCGCTATCGCCTTCAGGTTCTCTTCGAGGTCGGTGCGCAGGGCTTCGGTCACGTGCAGCTCCCAGCTTTTCCCCACCACCGCCACCACCTCGGTCTCGGCGCTGAGCAGGCTGGCGATAATCGGGTCGGTCTCGACCCTGGCACCCACCCGGCGGGTCATCCCGAAAGCCACGGGTTTGGAGAACTTTAGGGGTGATTTGCGGACTTCCTCGAAGAAGAGGGCGTCCTTGGGGTTGGACCCCGGATAGCCGCCCTCAATGTAATGGATGCCCATCCTGTCGAGCTCTCCGGCGATCCTGAGCTTGTCTTCCAGGGTAAAGGAGATTTCCTCGGCCTGGGTCCCATCGCGCAGTGTGGTATCATAGATTTCGATCATGCCCATGGAAAGCTCCTATGTTTTCAGCCAGCTCATCATCTTGCGCAGCCTGGCACCGACTTTTTCGATCTGGTGCTCTGCGTCCTGACGTTTCCGGGCGTTATAGTGCGGCCGGCCGACCTGGTTCTCCATCATCCACCTGCCGGCGAAACTGCCGTCCCGGATCTCGGCCAGGACCTTTTTCATCTCGGCGCGAGTCTCTTCGTTGATTATCCGCCTGCCGGTAACCAGGTCGCCGTACTCGGCGGTGTCCGAGATGGAGTCGCGCATACGGGCGATGCCGCCCTCGTAGATCAGGTCGACAATCAGCTTGACCTCGTGCAGGCACTCGAAATAAGCCACCTCGGGCTGGTAGCCGGCCTGCACCAGGGTATCGAACCCGGCGCGGATCAACTCGGTGAGCCCGCCGCAGAGCACCACCTGCTCGCCGAACAAGTCGGTCTCGGTTTCCTCGTCGAAAGTCGTCTCGATAATCCCGGCCCTGCCGGCACCGATACCGCAGGCATAGGCCAGGGCCAGCTCGTACGCCTTGCCGGTGGCATCCTGGTGGACAGCGATCAGGGCGGGCACGCCGCCGCCGCTCTGGTAGACCCTTCTCACCAGGTGTCCCGGTCCCTTGGGCGCCACCATGAAAACATCCACGCTCCCGGGCGGCACGATCTGGCCGAAATGGATGTTGAAGCCGTGGCTGAAAACCAGGGCCTTGCCCTTGGTCATCTGAGGGGCGATCGCCTGGCGGTAGACCTCGGCCTGGATCTGGTCCGGCAGGAGGATCTGCACCACCTCGGCCGCCCCTGCGGCCTCGGCCGCGGAAACCGGCTTGAAACCGTCCTTGACCGCCTGCTTGAAATTCGCCGTGCCCTTTAGCTCGCTCACTATCACGCTGTAGCCGCTGTCGCGCAGGTTCTGCGCCTGGGCATGCCCCTGGCTGCCGTAGCCGATCACCGCGATCTTGCGGGACTTCAGGGCCTTGGACTTGGAATCCTTATCGTATAACATTTTCATCAAACACACTCCCTGGAATATTTAGCGTTAGCTGCGCAGAATAACATTCGATCAAAAAGGATAAAAACCGCAAGGTCTCCCCTGCCGTCCCGTATCTTCCGCCATAGTAAACATTTGCGGTACCGGCCCATCACCTCATCAAACAAAGGCCCGCTTTTCGCCCGACGACCAGTCAGGGCTCTTGCCGCTGTACTCGCGCTTGAGGGCCACTGTGCCGGTGCGGGCTATCTCGCGGATACCGAACGGCTGCAGCATGTTGACTATGGCCTGGACTTTCTTGTCGCTGCCGGTCACCTCCACGGTCAGGGTCTTGGGGGAGATGTCGACAATCTTGGCCCGGAAGATGTCCACGATCTGTACGATCGAGTTTCGCGTGGTGCTGGTGCAGTTCAGCTTGATCAGGGCCATTTCCCGGTTGACATGGTCCTCGTGGGTCAGGTCGGTGACCTTGATCACATCGATGATTTTGCGCAGCTGCTTGATAATCTGCTCGATAACCATGTCATCGCCGGTGGTCACGATGGTCATGCGGCTGTAATCGGGGTTGTCGGTCTCGCCCACACAGATGGAATCCATGTTGAAGCCTTTGCCGCTGAACAGTCCCGCGATGCGCGAATAGACCCCGAACTTGTTCTCCACCAGCAGTGAGATTGTATGTCGCATCTGGTTCGCTCCCTGGGAGAGAGTTGAGTTTGGTTATTCGATGATGTCCGTGGCCATTTGTCCCGGCGGGATCATCGGGAAAACGTTTTCGTGCCGGTCGATATGGAAATCGATCATCACCGGCAGGTTCTTGATCGACATGGCTTTTTCCAGCACCGGCACCACCTCGTCGTGGCGGTCCACTCTCAGGCCGACCGCTCCGAAAGCCTCGACCAGCTTGACAAAGTCCGGGTTGGTGTATTCGAGGCAGGTGTGGCTGTAGCGCTTGCCGAAAAACAGCTCCTGCCACTGGCGGACCATGCCCAGGAAACCGTTGTTGAACAGTGCCACGATCACGTTGAGCCGCTGCCCGACCGCGGTGGCGAACTCCTGCATGTTCATCTGCAGGCCGCCGTCCCCCACCACGGCCACCACCTTTTTATCGGGGTTGGCCAGGGCCGCGCCGAGGGCCGCCGGGAAACCGTAGCCCATGGTGCCCAGCCCCCCTGAGGTGATCATGGTCCTGGGTCCGAAGAAGCCGCAGTGCAGGGCAGCCCACATCTGGTGCTGGCCCACGTCCGTGGTGATAATCGCTTTCTCGCCGCAGACTTTACGGATAGCCTCGCAGACGTACTGGGGCTTGATCCTGTCGCTCTTCTGGTACTTGAGCGGATGGGTCTGTTTCCAGTGCCCGATCAGCTTGAGCCAGTCGGCAGTGTCGGCTTCACGGGCCAGGGGAGAGAGGCGCTGCAGGATTTTCCTGCAGTCCCCGACAACCGGGTAGTCCACCTTGATATTCTTACTGATCGAGGCCGGGTCTACATCGAGGTGGATCACCTCGGCCTTGGGCGCGAAATCATCCAGCTTCCCGGTCACCCGGTCATCGAAGCGTGCGCCCACCGCGATCAGCAGGTCGCACTCGTTGACCGCCATGTTGGCGTACCAGGTCCCGTGCATGCCCAGCATCCCCAGGCTCAGGGGGTCGTTCTCCGGGAACGCGCCCAGGCCCAGCAGAGTTGTGGTTACCGGGATTTTCGCGGTACGGGCCAGGTCGGTAAGCTCCCCGGCCGCGTTGGCGGTGATACATCCCCCGCCCACGTAGAACACCGGCCTTCTGGCCGCAGCCATCACCTCGGCCACTTTCTTGATCTGCTGGATATGCCCCTCTCCGGTAGGCTTGTACCCGGGAATATCGACTTTATCAGGGTAGTCGAACTCGACCTGGCTAATCAGCACGTCCTTGGGCAAGTCCACCAGGACCGGCCCGGGCCTGCCAGTGCCGGCGATGTAAAAGGCTTCCTTGATAGTCCGGGCCAGATCGGCCGTATCGCGCACCAGGTAGTTGTGCTTGGTGATCGGTCGGGTGATCCCAGTGATATCCACTTCCTGGAAGGCGTCGTTGCCGATCACGGCGGTGGCCACCTGGCCGGTGAGGCAGACCACCGGCACGGAGTCCATGAACGAGGTGGCTATCCCGGTTACCAGGTTGGTCGCGCCCGGGCCGGAAGTGACCAGGCAGACCCCGACCTTGCCCGAGGACCGGGCATAACCATCCGCCATGTGCTGGGCCCCCTGCTCGTGCCTGGTCAGCACCACCTTGGGCCTCGGTGCGCTGTACAGTTTATCGAAGATCGGGATCACCACCCCGCCGGGATAACCGAAAACGTACTCGACATCTTCGGCCAGCAGCGCCCGGATCAGGATGTCCGCTCCGGAGAGGACTTCCTTTTTCTTCTTCGGGGCGGCTGCCACTTCTTTTTCTTTCACTTTCTCCATCTTACAATCCCCCATCTATGGTGGATCCGCAATACATGTATTTTATCCAAAGTCAAAAGCCGGAATTAAATACTCCCTTTGAGCCAGTTCAGGGATGATTTTCGTTTTTTAAGGTATTATTGATTATTTATCTTCGCTCGCTTACTCTCAGCGGCCAGGCCACGGGGAAAGCGCCCGGGCGTTCAATCCACGGTCCGGCACGACAAATCCCCCAACACAATTTTCCGCCTGACCGGGAAATATTTTCCGCTCATCCGGCCTGATTCCACGGTGGCAACAGTCTGCCAGACCGGAGATAATTTCTCCTTCACCGCCTGCAGCCACCTGCTCACAAAGCCGGTGCAAGAAACAGGCCCCTCGGCCCCGGACGCCTCAGCGGGAAAAGACCGCGCCGGTATTGGCCGAGGTAACCATCTCGGCGTACCTCCTGAGATAGCCCCCGCTCACCCTGCAGGGCGGCGGAGTCCAGTCGCTGCGGCGGGCTTCCAGCTCATCCGCCGGCACTTCCAGCTCGAGCTTGCGTGCGGGGATGTCGATTTTTATCCGGTCCCCGTCCCGTACCAGCGCGATGGGCCCTCCCACAGCCGCCTCGGGCGCCACGTGGCCGATACAAGGCCCGCGCGTGCCCCCGGAAAAACGGCCGTCGGTGATCAGGGCCACCTGGCTGGTCAGGCCGATCCCGGTGAGCGCCGCGGTAGGCCCGAGCATCTCTCTCATACCGGGCCCTCCCTTGGGACCCTCGTAGCGGATGACCAGCACCTCACCCGGGTTGACCCTGCGAGCGACAATGGCTTTCATGCAGTCCTCTTCGCTGTCGAAACAGTGCGCCACCCCGCTGAAAATCTTCATGCCCTCTTCGACCGCGCTCTGCTTGACCACCGCTCCATCCGGCGCCAGGGAGCCTCGCAGGATCGCCAGGCCGCCCTCGGCGTTGAACGGCTTATCCAGCGGGCGGATCACGCTTTCATCCTGGACCGCGCCTGCTGCGGCAGCCTCCAGGAGCGAGCGGCCGTCCACCGTGGGCGAGCTTTTCAGCGAGTCTTTCAGGCGGCTCAGGACCGCGGGAATACCCCCGGCGTACTCGAGGTCTTCCATGAAATGCTCCCCGGCCGGGCGCAGGCTGGTGATATTCGGAGTTTCACGGGCGATCCGGTCAAACAGCTCCAAGGGCAGTTCCACCTGCGCCTCGTGGGCCACGGCCAGCAGGTGCAGCACGCTGTTGGTGGATCCGCCCAAGGCCAGGTCCACCCGGATGGCGTTCTCGAAAGCCTCGTGTGTCATGATCTTGCGGCAGGTCAGCCCTTCTTTCACCATCTCGACAACGCGCACCCCGCTCTCGAAAGCGATCCGGCGCTTCTTGGCCGAGCCGATCATTCCGCAGGCGCAGCCGCTTGACGACATGCCGAGGGCTTCTGTCAGGCAGGCCATGGTGTTGGCGGTATACATCCCCTGGCAGGAGCCGGGCCCGGGGCAGGCCTCCAGCTCGAACCTGGAGAGCCTCTCCTCGGTGATCTTGCCGGCCAGGCAGGAGCCCACCGCCTCGAAAGTATCGCGCACCAGGGAGAGCCGCTTGCCCTCGAGCCTGCCGCTGTACATGGGCCCTGCGGTGACCATGATCGCCGGTATGTCCAGCCTGGCGGCGGCCATCAGCATGCCCGGAGTGATCTTGTCGCAGT
>JAFGTO010000410.1 GCA_016934095.1 Candidatus Glassiibacteriota bacterium | reverse complement strand
TCTGGCCTGCATTGTCCTTATTGACTAAGCCGGAAACGGGATTTATTTATCCGGTAGGCAATCAAGCGCGTTGAAATATTAAGCAGGATTCAGGGTATGAAGGCTGTCAAGGGCCGTTTCCACTCTTATGACAACAACGTGCGGCAAGAAGGCATTAAATGCATAACATATAGGAATTCTTGCAATTACACTGGAAACGGCTTGTCTTGCCCTTGACAGCCCATGAAACAATAAATTGCACCACGGGGCGTTGAGGTATTTTTTCAACGCCCCTCAACTAACCTGCACTATTACCAGGAGGAACTCCCATGCCGGGTACCAGGATGGCGTATCCCGCAGCGTTGATTCTGACGGTCCTGCTTTTCCGGAGCGGTCTTGCAGCCGGAGTATATATCTCCCTGGCCGAAGCCGAACCCGTGCCGGCCGGCCTGCACCTGCTGCATTACCCCCAAGACAGGGCCGTGCTCGAGCTCAACCCGCCGGGGTTCACCTGGACCGCCTACGAGCAGGCTGCTTCTTACCGCCTGGTGCTCTATCGCGGGGGCCGGGGTGAGGAGTTATACCTGAGCGTGGCTGACCTGCGCTCCACCGTGGCCGCCCTGGATGCCCCGCTCGGGCCTGGAGAATACTCCTGGCTGGTGGTCTACCGGGACCGGTCCGGGAAGCCCCTGGGCAGGTCGCGACTGCGCAGCTTCGCGGTGGGGGAAGGGCTGGAGACCCTGGCCATGCCGGATCTGGGTCTGCTCAGGGAGAAGCTGCAGGGGCTCAGGCCTAGGGTCTTTCTCACGCCTGGGCAGCTCACCAGGATCAGGGAGGCGGTGGATCAGGGTAGGTCGCCTTTCTGGGAGCTGTGCCGCGGCCTGGCTGACCTGGCCCTGGAGGAGGAGCTCTACCTGGAGCCTGCGCCTTACAAGGACGGTGTTTTCGAGGTCTCCGAGTGGCGCAGGATCTACACCCCGGGAAAAGCAGGCAGCGCCCACGCGGTAAGGCTGGCCCTGGTCTGGAAGATCACCGGGGAGGATCGCTACCTGGAGGCTGCCAAAAAATGGCTGGTCCACCTGGCGGGCTGGGACCCCAGGGGGACCACCTCGCACAACCTGAAGCTGCCGGACGGCTCCACAGGCAACGATGAGGCCTCGATGCCCATGCTCGAGCGCCTGGCAGTGGCCTACGACTGGCTGGCCGGCGAGCTGAGTCCCCGCGAGAAAGAGCTGGTCCTGGGCTCGCTGCGCGAGCGGGGCGACCAGGTATTGGAGGTTCTGCAGCAGCATGACTTCCTGTCCAATCCCTGGTCCAACCACGAGGGCAGGGTGCTGGCTTTCCTGGGCCTGGCGGGCTTGTCGCTGCTGGGCGAGCTGCCCGAGGCCGAAGCCTGGCTGGACTACGTGCTGCGCTCCTACCTCACCTCGTACCCCTCCTGGGGCGGGGATGACGGAGGCTGGGCCCAGGGCCTCAGCTACTGGTCGGCCTACGTGTTCTGGCTGACCGGCTTTGCCGATGCCCTGCGCGAGGCCGCCGGGATCGACCTCTACCGCAAGCCTTTCTTCCGCAACAACGGTTACTTCGCAGTCTATTTCCACCCGCCCTACGCACCCAGGGGCGGGTTCGGCGACCATGGGGAAGCCGCGCCCAACCTGATCGAGAAACTCCTGCTGCAGAAATACGCCCGCACTTTCCATGACCCGGTCCTGCTCTGGCAGGCGGAGAATATCCGCTACGATGACAGCCACCTCTCCAGGCTGCAGGTGCTGAAGGAAAACATGGACTGGAAGGAGTGGTTCATGGAGGACGTGGTAGCGGTGATCAACGCCGTGCCCGCCGGCTTCCGGCCGCTGGCGCCGGAGGGGCTGCCGCGCGCCAGGTGGCTCAGGGACATAGGCTGGGTGGCCGTGCACTCCGGCCTGGGAGATGCAGAGAGCGATGTCTGGGTGCTGTTCAAGTCCAGCCGCTTCGGCTCGTGGAGCCACAGCCACGCCGACCAGAACAGCTTCCAGGTCAATGCTTTCGGCCGGGCCCTGCTGATCGACTCGGGCTATTACCCCTGGTACGGCAGCCCGCACCACAACCTCTGGACCCGCCAGGCCCGGGCGCACAACGCGGTCCTGATCAATGGCCGCGGCCAGGCCTCCTCCAGCATGGCCGCCCGGGGGAGGATCGAGCGGTTCGAGCAGGCAGGGCCGCTCACCGTGGCCACCGGCGAGTGCGCCGCAGCCTATAATATTCCCCAGGACAATGGAGTGCTCGAGCAGTGGCGTCAATACCTGCAAGAGCCGGTGCCGCCCATGGAGCCTCAAGCCCTCACCGTGCGCCGCACCCTGGTTTTCTCCGGCGGCGGAGGCAGGCCCTGGATCGCGGTGCACGACTACCTGAAAACAGCCGGCCCGGCCCGCTTCGACTACCTGCTCCACGCCCTGGAGCAGATGGAGCTGGACCAGGAAAACAGCCGGGTGTATGTGAGAAGCGGCGAGGCCGGCCTGGAGGTCCGCCTGCTGGCCGGGGCCGGGCTGGAATTCAGCCAGTCCGGGAAATTCCCGGTCCCGCCCGAGGAGCGGTACGAGGGCTCCGCGGAGCAGTGGCATTTCAGCGCCCGCACTTCGGAGCCGGCGGACGAGATGCGGTTCCTGGTGCTGATGCTGCCGGCCAGGGTGGGCGACCCCCCGGTTGAGGTGGAGGAGTTGGATTACGAAGGGCTTCGCGGCTTCCGGGTGGGCGGCGAAAAGGTGCTGGCCTGGTGGGGAGAGGGCGAGACCGGGGAGCTGGACAGGGCCGGGGGGCAGGGCAGGATGGTGGTCGAGTACCTGGAGGATGGGGAGCTTAAGCAGAAACTGGTAAAGTAAATCCCCCGGGGCTTACCTCAGCAGGGCGTTCAGCGCCCAGCCCGCCAGCCAGCCGGTGTAAGTGCCGATCACGTAGCCCCAGATACCCACCAGGAAAGCCGGCAGCACCAGCTTGGTCCACTTCTTCGAGATGGCGATGGCCGCGGAGTTCATCGGGCCGGCGGTGTTGGCGATCGAGACCAGGATCATCTCCTGCAGGCTGAAGCCGAGCAGCTTGCAGACCCCGAAAGTAACCACTACATTGGCTGCCACCATCAGGGTGCAGAGCACCAGCAGGAACGGGGCCTCGAGCAGGATGCTCCTGATGCTGGCCGGCACGCCGATCAGCACGAAAAAGATGTAGATGGCGAAAGTGCCCATCTCCTGGGTGCCGCGCAGGCGCTCGCTGAACCTGGGAAACAGGAGCACGAAAATCACGGTGAGCGAGGTGAAGAGCAGGTACTTGTTGCCGATCAGAGTGCGGAAGCTGAAAGGCTCGATGATCTCCGGCGGCACGATCACCGCGCTGAGCTTGGTGGCTGCGGTTACGATGATGAAAGCCAGCGAGAGGTTCTTGCCGATATCAATCAGAGAGATCGGCCTGGGCCGCCAGTATTCCGCCGCCCCTTCCGCCGTTTCTCCTCCTGCCGCATCGTTGTTTTCGTACAGCTCGTCATCCGGCAGCGAGCCGAACCAGCGGTAGGCGAAAGCGAACCCCGGCAGGGCCAGCATGGCCATGATGTGCACCGCCATCACCAGGTTGTCGGCCACGATCAGGGCGTTGGAGATCGACTCCGGCGGGTGGAAGATCAAGGTGGCCTGGACGAAGTTCATCGCCCCGCCGATGTAGCTGGCGGTCATGATCCCGCAGACCTCGACAAGGTGGTCCACCAGCGAGCCCAGCAGGAAGGCGGCCAGGAAAGCCCCCACCACAGTGCCGAAAGCGCTGATCATGAAAGCGCCCAGCATGCGGCCGGTCTCGCGCCAGATTTTTTTCAGGTCGCATTTCAGCAGCAGCAGCGGGATGCACATCGGCACGATGTAGTCCCAGACCGTATCATAGACCGGGCTGCGCACCGGGATGATTCCGGTGTTGGAGAGCACCAGGCCGCCGATCAGGGCGATTACCGGGCCGCTCAGGCGCGAGCCCCACTTGTAGCGCTGCTCGAAGACCAGGGAGAGCCAGGCCCAGGTGATCAGCAGGGTCCAGAGGACCCAGGTGTCGGAGGGTTGTACCAGCGAGGTCTGTTCCATTAAAATCCTTTACCTTGGGTTCCACGCCGGGCATGCCCCGCGCCCGTGCTTGACCCGGTGTTTTCCATCAGCTCATCCAGTCCGCGTCTTTCCTGGGGCTCCACCTCTCGGTGATTTTCCTGGTCTGGGTCCAGAACTCGATTGCCCCGGCGCCGGTGATATCGCCGTAGCCGAAGCGGGAGCGGTTGCGCCCGCCGAAAGAGAAAGGCTCGCGCGGCACAGGTACGCCGATGTTAACCCCGATCATCGAGGAGTTGAAGCTATCGATGCAGCGCCTGGCCAGGAAACCGTTCTGGGTGTAGACCGCGGCGGCGTTGCCGTACTCGCTGGCCCGCTCGACAGCCAGGGCTTCCTCCACGGTGGAGACCCGGATTACCGAGAGCACCGGGCCGAATATTTCCTCGCGGGCCACGCTCATCTCCGGGGTTACCCTGTCCAGCACGGTGGGGCCGATCCAGAAGCCTTTTTCGCCGCCGGCGGGCGGCCCGGCTTCTCGTCCGTCCACCAGCACCTCGGCCCCGTCGGCTTGAGCCTGATCGATATAAGCGGTGATCTTTTTCAGGGCCTCTGCGCTGATCACCGGGCCCATGTCCCTGCCCGGCAGGATCCGGCGGGCTTTTTCGGCCACTGCACTGATCATCTCCTGCGCCCCGCCGACAGCCAGCAGCACGCTGGCCGCCATGCAGCGCTGGCCGCAGCAGCCGGTGAACGAGTCTACTATGTTCCGGGCGCTGGCTTCAGGGTCGGCATCGGGCAGCAGCACCAGGTGGTTCTTGGCCCCTCCCAGGGCCAGCACGCGCTTGTTCAGGCTGGTGGCCCGCCTGTAGACAATCTCGGCCACCCGCGAGGAGCCGACAAAACCGATCGCCCTCACCGCCGGGTTTTCCACCAGGGTCTCGACCGCCTGGCGGCCTCCGTGCACCACCCGGCAGGCGTCCCCGGGCAGGCCGGCCTCGAGCAGGTACTCGCGGAGACGGACCGCGGAGAGCGGCACGTGCTCGCTCGGCTTGTGCACCAAGGTGTTGCCGCAGCCCAGGGCGAGCGGGATCATCCACAGCGGCACCATCACCGGGAAATTGAACGGGGTGATCGAGGCCGCAACTCCCAGGGGATCCCGCACCGTGCGGCAGGAAACCCCCCTGCTCACCTCGAGGTACTGCCCGGCGATGAGCTGCGGCAGGCTGGCCGCGTACTCGACAACCTCCACTCCCTTGAGGATTCCGGCCTTGGATTCCGCCACGGTCTTGCCGTTCTCTGCGGAACACAGCTCGCTCAGCTCATCCAGGCTGGACTCGATCACCTGCTTGAGGCGGAACATGACCTGGGCCCGCTCCTTGACCGGCCTGCCGCTCCAGTCGGGATAAGCCCCGGCGGCTGCCTCGACTGCGGCGTTTACCTGTTCCGGGGTGGACCAGTCCACGTGGCCTACCACCTCTCCGCTGGCAGGGTTGAATACCTCGTGCCGGGTGCTTTGCGCCTGTTCGCTGATATGGGTTGTCATCTCTCTCTCATTTTGAAAAGATAAATTTTCGGGGAATATGGCTGTCAAGGGCAGCTCCGGGCGGTTCTCAACGCAATTGTTTCTCTGATGTAAATGCTTGAAATAGCAGAAGTAACATCAATATACGCACAGAACTGCTTGCCTTGCCCTTGACAGCCCATGAAGCAATAAATTTCACTACGGGGCGTTGAGGTATTATTTCAACGCCCCTCTAG
>JAFGTO010000409.1 GCA_016934095.1 Candidatus Glassiibacteriota bacterium | reverse complement strand
TTGACATTGCTGCGCTCGACCAGGCCGTCATAGGTGAGCGCGCCGAAGTCCGGCTCGAAGACCAGCCGGCCGTTGGCATAGCGGGGCGGCTCGTGGGAGCGCTGCTGGTCGTACCATTTGCGCAGCACCGGTTTCCACCAGCGGGTCAGAGTTTCCCTGGGGCGCAGGGTGAGCTGCATGGTCTGTTCCTGGTAGAGCCGTTCATCGTAGCCGGTCTCCACGTAGTTGTCGTCCATGGTGGCGTAGAGGTCGGCCAGGCCCTGGCCCGCCGGGTCTGCATCAGGCTTGTAGATCATTTTCCGGCCCTCGCCCGGCGTTACATACCAGCGGTAAGGCTTGTAAGCACGGGCCACCCACTCGGGGTGCTCGCCCAGCTCGGCGATCGAGGCGATTGTCCGGTTGTCGCCTTTCAGGTACCAGATACCGATATCGGCGTCCATGTGGTGCCAGGCCCCGTCCCACTTGGCCTCGGAAACCGTGTGGTGCCAGATTTCATAGACCCGGGCCTCGAGACCTGCCGCCCGGCAGAGTGCCACGAACTGGCAGGCTGCCTGCGAGCAGATATGGTAGCCGTAGATGTTGAAATGGCGCACCGGGTTCAGGCTGCTGCGGTCCTTGGGATAGCTCCACCAGTAGGATTGTTTCTCGACAAAGTCGAAAACGGCCAGGGCTTTCTCTTTTTCCGTGGTGCAGCCGGCCGTGATCTCCGCGACCAGGTCTGCCAGGGTGTACCAGTCGTACCTGCCGTTGACCGTGATCCGCGGATCTTTCACCGGGGTGTCGCCGATGTTCTCGACCGTGATCTCGAGGTTCTCCGGGTCGAGTGTTCCGCTCACCTCGATCTCGAAAGTCTTATCTGCGGTGGTGATAATCTCGGTATGCTCCCTGAGCTGACCGCTTTCCTGGCCGGCGGCCGGGGCCGGGAAGGCGGAAACAGCCAGGGCCGCGATGATCAGAACCGAACATGACGAAATATTTCTCATTAAGGGTCCCTCCCGTTTGAGTTAGGAAATCGGCCTCTGCAGCCCGCGGGCTTTATAGCCGCTATACACCGGCGGGCCGTTCACCTGGTGATAGTCAGCTCGTCGATCCAGATCCACTGCTCGTGGGGCACTCCCGGCCCGAAGTAGGGCAGCATCAGGAACTGGTTGATTTTCATCTCCGGGTGCCTGCCGGTGCGGAACATCACGTCCCGGTAGTCCATGACCAGCTTGCCGTCGTACCAGTACTGCAGTACCCCGTCGCAGACTCCCTTGCCGTCCGCCACGCTGTTCAGCCTGAAATGCGCCTTTACCTGGTGCCAGTCTGCCTTGCAGTACGGCCCGGGCTCGTCGCTGAAATACACCTGGTCTGTTTCCCAGTGCTTGCCGTTCCAGTAGACAGGGCCATTCTTGTAGAAATGTTCGCCGTAGCCGTCGCTGTCTCCGTTGCCGCCTGCCACGGCGCGGTTTTCAGTGGCCCCGACCAGGTTTTCCCCGACCCGGTCCTGGTCGATGTTCTGGCCGTCCTGGATCGCCAGCCTGGGCCTGCCGTTGACCACCTCGACATAGAAAGTCAGGTGGGAGAAAGCAGGACCGTCGAAAGGGCCGTTCTCGGTGGTCATGAAATGCAGCTCGTGCGGGTGCCAGTTCACCCCGGTCCATGCCCAGTTGTCGCTGTGCTTGAGATGGAAGCTCAGGGTCACGCTCTCCACCGGGGTGAAAAGCACGCGGGCGCCTTTGCCTTCCGGGCCGATGTCGCCGGCCCCGGCCCAGTGCCAGACACAACTGTGGCCGCTGCCGGGGATGTGCTCCCGGTCGGTGATTCTCATCCCGGCACCGTCGTACCAGCCCCTGGCAACCCAGCAGGTATCCTCGAAGCTCTCCTGGAACAGCACTTCGGGGCCGGCCGGGTCTGAGCCTGCGGCGGGGAGCTCCCTGCCGGTGTCCGCAGTGCAGGAGAGGGCCGCAGCCGACAGCCAGAGGCAGCGGGCGACAAGGGTTGATGACAGCGTGCTTCTTTTCCCGCTCAAAGTCTCTCCTCTCTTAAGTCCCGGGTTACCGGGCGAGGTTCAGGGCCTGGGTTACCGACCGGCACCTGCGGAATTTGCCGCCGGCCCCGTAAAGCTCGTAGATGCTCCGGGTATAGCAGAACTCCCCGATTTCATCCGTCAGGAAGACCAGCTCGCAGCGCGGGGCCAGCATGGCCAGGGCCTGTGGGGTGTCCGTGTAGCGCAGCACGTTGAGGAAATACGGGCCGCTGCGGTGGCTCTTGCCCGGCGAGTGGAGGATGACCCGGGTAACCCTGGGGTCGAGCAGGGCGGCGTAGGCGGCCAGGATGCCCTGAGGGCCTTTGCCGACCAGGGTCAGCTCCCCGCCTGCGGAACCGAGGCTGCGGGCGGCCAGCTCCGCGGCGCAGAGCACGTCGTACAGGCGCATCTCATCCAGGGTGCGGCCCAGGATCAGGGCCTCACGCTCGAACCTCTTGAGGGTTACATCATCCCAGAGGCCGCTGCCGGTGCCCCGGGGGAAAACCATGTGTTTCGAGGTGGCGGCTTCCGGCAGGGGGTAGGCTTTCATGAAGGTCCAGAGCGAGTTCTCCCAGGTGTCTCCGGGCGAGGCGAGATAGAGCACGGCAGAGCGGACCCCGCCATCCGCCTCCGGTACATCGGAGACCATGCCCACCTCGATACCCGGCTCGGTCTCGAGGATGAGCGAGCCGTGCCCGCCCTCGTCTTTGACTACAGGATGGATTTCCTGCGGCAGGTTGCGGAAAACCACCCCGCGCAGCTTTTCCATGATCCCGGCCCGCTTCCTTTCCCACTCGTTCCTGTCGCGGAAGGGCTCGAGCCTGGCCGTGGGTATCAGCAGGTCCTGGATGCGGTCGTTGATATTCTCCGGGTGCCCGGCATAGAGCCCTCCCAGGGCGCCGAGCTTCTCTTCCGGGATTTTCTCCACCGGCTGCTCCCGGGCCTCGGTCTTCCTGCCGAGCAGCCAGAGGTTGCTGAAATCCACCGCCTTTTCGCGCTGGGCTGGGTAGTAGCCGTGCGGGCCGGGGACTTCGCACATGTCGACCCTGTCAGCCGTGTCGTACCAGCCGTAGATCTCCCTGGCCTTTTCGAGCACCGCGGTATAGCCCTCGGGGGGGTAATAAGCGTCCTCTATGGAGTTGTGCATCAGCAGGGGCCGGGGGCAGATCAGGGCGGCCAGGGTGAACCAGTCGTGGCGGTAGGTATTGACAAAGTAGGCGCAGTCGCAGTGCATGTTCTGGAGGTTTCGCCGGATGTGGGTGGCCACGTCCGCGGTGCCGGCGGCCGGCTGCACTACGCTCAGGCGCGGGTCTGCGGCACCGGCCATCCAGCTCAGGTGGCCCCCGCCGGACACGCCGGTGATGGTCAGCCTGCTCCCGTCCACCTCGGGCCGGGTCAGCAGGTAGTCCACCCCCCGCATGGCGTTCCAGACCTCGATGCCCATCGGGGTGTAGCCCCGGCAGTACCAGTCGTGCAGGTCGTAGCCGGAAAGCCCGTGGTGGATCCCGTAGACTTCCGCGGCCTGGATCGGGTCGATAACCAGGCAGAGATAACCGTTCCGGGCCCAGAGGGCGGCGTGCGGCTGACGGGAGGTCTTGGTGCCGTAGACACCCTTGCCGTGGCCTGGCCCCCAGATCACCGCGGGGAAAGGCCCTTCGCCTTTTTTCGGCAGGTAAAGGTTGGCGGTAACATAGAACCCGGGCAGGCTCTGGTAGTGCAGCACCTCGACCGTGTAGTCTTCCAGCTCGATTGTCCGCACCACGGTGGCCTGCAGCGGGGTGCGGGGGGGCAGGGGATCGAGGCCGATCATGAAGCGGAATTCCTTTAGCAGGCACTCCCTCTCGGCATCCAGCCTGTCCGCGGAGCCGATCCTCTCCCAGGCCTGCTGCTGCAGCCTGAGG
>JAFGTO010000408.1 GCA_016934095.1 Candidatus Glassiibacteriota bacterium | reverse complement strand
CCCTTGCCGTCCGGCTAACAGTTCCCCCTGTCGGGCCTGTAAAGGACTTTAACCTCCAAGTGGGTGCGCCCTGCCGGGCGCACTAAATAAACAGGGGCACGGCTCTCACCGTGCCCCTGTGCCTTAAGAAATGCAGTCTCCGCTCCAATTGAAGACTCCCCGAGAGCCAAGCTGCGGAGAATCTTCGACTGTTAAGGTTCCTCGATTATTTATATTCGCTCGCTTGATCTGAGCGGCAAGCCGCGAGGAATGCGCTCACTGTTCAATTCATCCTGCATTAAAGCCTGAGTGCGGTCCTTACTTGCCCTTTTCTTTCTTTTTCTCCTTGTCCTCGTCCACCACCTCGTAGTCGGCATCCACCACTTCCGAATCGGAGCCGCTGTCCGAGGCGGGACCCCGGGA
This sequence comes from Candidatus Glassiibacteriota bacterium, assembly GCA_016934095.1. Taxonomy (GTDB): domain Bacteria; phylum Gemmatimonadota; class Glassbacteria; order GWA2-58-10; family GWA2-58-10; genus JAFGTO01. The sequence continues at coordinate 7,994 of JAFGTO010000408.1, read as the reverse complement.
GTCGCCGCTTTCGGCACCTGCGCCGGAGGCCTGCTGCTGCCCGGCCGCCTGCGACTGGTATAGCTGCTGGGCCACCTGGTTCCAGACCTGGGTCAGGGCTTCCTGGGAGGACTTGATCTCGTCCAGGTCGCTGCCTTTGAGCGCCTCTTTGGTGCGGTCCAGCGCGGCCTGGAGCTTGGACCTGGAATCCTCGTCGAGCTTGTCTCCCATTTCGCTCAGGTTCTTCTCGGTCTCGTAGACCATCTGGTCCGCCCGGTTGCGGGTCTCCGCAGTCTCTTTCTTGGTCTTGTCCTCTGCGGCGTGGGCCGCGGCATCCTTGACCATGCGCTCGATTTCCCGCTCGTTCAGCCCGCTGGAGGCTTCGATGCGGATCTTCTGTTCCTTGCCGGTGGCCTTGTCCTTGGCGGAGACGTGCAGGATACCGTCGGCATTGATGTCGAAAGCAACCTCGATCTGCGGCACGCCGCGCGGCGACGGCGGAATGCCGGTCAGTTGGAAGCGGCCGATGGTTCGGTTGTCGATGGCCATGGGGCGCTCGCCCTGGAGCACGTGGATCTCGACCGTGGTCTGGTTGTTCTCGGCGGTCGAGAACACCTCGCTTTTCTCGGTGGGGATGGTGGTATTGCGCTCGATCAGCCTGGTGGACACTCCGCCCAGGGTCTCGATACCCAGCGACAGCGGGGTCACGTCCAGCAGCAGCACGTCCTTGACATCCCCGGCCAGCACTCCGGCCTGGATGGCCGCGCCCACGGCTACCACCTCATCCGGGTTGACACCCTTGTGAGGCTCCCTGCCGAACAGCTTCTTGACCACTTCCTGCACCTTGGGCACGCGGGTGGAGCCGCCCACCAGGATCACCTCGTTGACCTGGTCGGCGCTCAGGCCGGCATCCGCCAGGGCTTTCTTGCAGGGATCGACAGTGCGCTGGATCAGGTCATCCACCAACTGCTCGAGCTTGGCCCGGGTCAGGGCGATGTTCAGGTGTTTGGGACCCGAGCTGTCCGCCGTGATAAACGGCAGGTTGATATCTGTGGTAGTGGTGGTCGAAAGCTCGCACTTGGCTTTTTCCGCGGACTCTTTCAACCGCTGCAGGGCCATCGGGTCCTTGCTCAGGTCGATACCCTGGTCTTTCTTGAACTCGTCCACCAGCCAGTCGATGATACGCTGGTCGAAATCATCGCCGCCCAGGTGGGTGTCGCCGTTGGTGGACTTGACTTCGAACACGCCATCGCCGAGCTCGAGTATCGAGATATCGAAAGTACCCCCGCCCAAGTCGTAGACCGCGATGACCTCATCTTTTTTCTTGTCCAGGCCGTAGGCCAGGCTGGCCGCAGTGGGCTCGTTGATGATCCTCAGGACTTCCAGCCCGGCGATCTTGCCGGCGTCCTTGGTGGCCTGGCGCTGGCTGTCGTTGAAATATGCCGGCACGGTGATTACCGCCTGAGCGACTTTCGAGCCCAGGTAATCCTCGGCCGTCTGTTTCATTTTCTGCAGGACCATGGCACTTATCTCGGGCGGGCTGTACTCCTTGTCCTGTACTTTAACTACGACGAGGTTGTTGCTGCCCGTGGCCACCTGGTAGGGCACATTTTTGCTCTCTTCGGTTACCTCGTCGCGCCTGCGCCCCATGAAGCGCTTGATCGAGAAGACCGTGTTTTGGGGGTTGGTCACCGCCTGGCGCTTGGCCACCTGCCCCACCAGCCGCTCGCCGTCCTTGGTGAAAGCCACCACTGATGGCGTGGTGCGGCTGCCCTCGGCATTGGGGATTACCACCGGGTCCCCGCCTTCCATCACCGCCACGCAGGAATTGGTCGTCCCCAGGTCGATTCCTATTACTTTACTCATGAGTCGATACTCCCTTCTTAACTATGAAGTATATTTATAAATCCAAGGTCATGGGTATATGGCTGTCAAGGGTGGGCCGAATGGCCTATTTAGCTGCCCTTGACAGCTAAAATGCCATATATTCCAATTCCGGGGCGTTTGAATTCTTTTTTTCAACGCCCCTTTGGAATATTTCAAGTCGTTGACGCTGGTTATTTATCTTCAACTTGAAAATGGCAATTCCTGTGCCAGGGATTTTCAGCCATTCTGACAGCTAATACTGCCGTATTGGCCGAAACAGGATTCCTTTGACAGGGAACGAGTCTTCACTTAAATTGACTGGATTGTTTTCAGGCCGAGACCATCAAAAGGCAGGATGGATGAAATACGCAAAACATGCAGTTGCCCTCCTGATAACCGCAGCCTGTCTTTACCTGGCCTTCCATGACATCGATCTGCACGAGGCCCTGAGGGTTTTCGACCCGGGAAGGATCCACTGGCTGCCGATGATAGGCTTCATGAGTATCTGCCTGGCGGTGATGTGGATCAGGGCCTGGCGCTGGAAATATTTTTACCTGAAAGAACACCGGGCCACGATCTGGGGCCTGACCGTAGCCAACCTTATCGGTTTCATGGTCAACAATATCCTCCCGCTGCGCCTCGGCGAGCTGGTCCGCGCCCTGATAGCAGTGCGCAAGACCGCCTCCCCGCTAAGCTATACCATCGGTGTCCTGTTCATCGAGCGCCTGCTCGACACTCTCTGCCTGATTTTCTGCCTCATCCTGGGGCTGTCTTTCAGCAGCGGCATGCCCGAGGCCGCCTACCTGGCCGGCCAACTCACCACGGCGGCGTTTTTCGGCGCGGTCTTCATCCTCTACCTGCTGCGCGGCAAACCTCAACTACTGATGAAAGTGGTCCTGCCTTTCAGCCGAAAACTGCTCCCCGAGCGACTGGTGCCCAGGGCTGAGAGGTTCCTGCACCTGTTTACCGACGGGCTGAGGATCCTGCAGGATGGCAAAGCGATGCTGAAAATCCTGGCCCTGAGCCTTTTCCACTGGTGGCTGATAGTCTACAGCTACCACCTGGCGTTCGATGCTTTCTCGATCGGACCACTGCCCTGGACCGCGCCTTACCTGACCCTGGGCATGGTCGGTCTCGGGGTGGCGGTGCCCTCATCGCCGGCTTATGTCGGCCCGGTACATGCGGCAATCGTTTTTTCGCTGGTGGCCTACGGCATCGACCAGCCGCTGGCCCAGGGTTTCGCCGTGATCATGCATCTGTTGATGTTCGGCCCGATAACCCTGGTCGGCCTGGCAATGATGTGGCGGGAAGGCCTGAGCCTGAGCACCATCCGCCAGCGGGCAGAGAAGACCGGTGCCGAAAAAACCGCCCTGGCAACTGAGCCTTAAAGGCCGGGTCGCAACTGTTAGATCTTTCCTTCAACTCTGACGGAGCATTCCGATGGCCCGCTCGAAAAGCAGCAGCCCGCTGGAGATCGAAGTCTACGCCAAGATCAACCTGTCGCTGCGAATCCTCGGTAAAATCGAAGGCGGCTACCATTCGGTGGAGACTATCTTCCAGAACATTTCCCTGGCAGACCGGATGAAATTCACGGTCGCCGATGGGGAGACCGAAGTCCGCTGCAGCCACCCGGCAGTGCCGGAAGGCAAGGAAAACCTGGCTTACCAGGCTGCGGTCTCCTGCCTGGAGATCCTGAAGGTCAAAGATAAAGGGTTGTTAATCGAGATAGAGAAAGGCATCCCGGTGGGCGGCGGACTGGGCGGGGGCAGCGCCGATGCGGCTGGGACCATCCTGGCCTGCGAGAAGCTGTTCGGCCCGGTGCCCGGCGGAGACACCACCCGTTTCGCCCTGGCGGCCGCACTGGGCGCCGATGTGCCCTTTCTGCTCTACGGGGGGAGGGCCCTGGCCTGGGGTATCGGCGAGCGGATGCTGCAGCTCCCGGTAAAAGGGTCTACCCCGGTGCTGCTGATCATCCCCGACATCGCGGTCTCCACTTCCTGGGCCTACCGCGCCCTGGACGATACCAGGTCAGAGGGGATCCATACCGAGATCATGGATGTCAACAGCGGCCCGCTGAACTGGGAGGAGCTGCTCGGCCAGCTCGGACCGACCGGCGGGCTGGTCAACGATTTCGAGCCGGTGGTTTTCGCCTACCATCCCAAGCTGCGGGATCTCAAGCTCAGGCTCAGGGAAGCCGGTGCCGATGTGGCCCTGATGTCCGGCAGCGGGAGCGCTATTTTCGGCTTGTTCAAGGACAGGAAAAAACGGGACCGGGCGCTCGAGGTGCTCGAGGCTGACCGGAATTTCCGCCTGGCCCCGGCGGAATTTGTCGACCGCGCGTTCCGTATAGTAAGCTGAGAAAGGTTTTCCGCCCCTTTGCCGCGGGCCGCGAAGGGCTCAGGGAGCGGGAGCGATAGCCCTCAGGCGGTTGCGGGCGGTGCGGGTCCAGTCGCTGCGCTCCCCGGCGAGCTTCTCGATGGTCCGGTAGGTTGCAACTGCCGAGTCGATATCCCCCCTGGACTCCAGGATTAGCCCCTGCTGGTAGAGGGCACGAAGGGCGAACTCCGATTTACCGGCAAAGACCTGCGCCACCACCCCCATCAGCTCCAGCGCCTCGCCGGTCTGTCCCGCCTCCCGGTATCCTTCAGCCAGCATGTACCTGGCCCTGGCGCAGACCTCGACTTCCGGGCTCCACAGCCCGTTAAGTATCCCGAAAGCCTCCTGCTTCCGGCTGGTTTTCATCACAGCCTCGGCCCAGCCCAGCAACGCCTCTTCGCAGGGCCGCCCGACACGGCAGAGCAGCCACTGCCGGCGGTAGCCCTCCAGAGCCGCGGCCCAGTCGCCGCCGGCGCCGGAGATCGCCGCCCGAAGACCGGCGATCTCAAAGGCCGAAAATTCCGCCTCATTCAAACCGGCCAGCATCTTTGCTGACTTTTGGAGCTCTCCGGCCCCGAGATACAGATAAGCCAGCCGCAGCCTGGCCCTTTCCGCGTAAGGACTGTAAGCGTAACTTCCAGCCAGCTCCTCCAGCAGCCTCCCGGCGGCCGCGAAATCGCTGAACAATCTCTTGAGCTCCGCCCCCACCCAGAGGTTGCGGTCCCTGGGGTTGACATCCCGGAAAAGCAATTGAAGGTCCTCGTACAGCGGGGCGGCCTTGGCTTTGTTCCCGGTCGCTACCAGGTACTCCACCTCGTCCAGCATGAGCTCGGCCAGGCCTGCACGCCGCTCCGGATATCTCTTGCGGAAATCATCGCGGGCCTGGGTTACATCTTTTTCCTTATCCTCCGCCATATAGCAGGCCATGATTCCACGGTGCGCTTCCAGGGCGGGGTCGGCCCCGAAAAAGCTGTTCCAGGGAGATCTCCTGAAATCTTCCAGCTCCCTGCGCACCCTGTCCGGGCTTTCGCCGCGGGCAAGCCGCTGCCTGAGCCAGATGATCCTGGCCATCGGGTAGGCATCGCTGCCCTCAGGCACTCCGGCCAGGTAATGGCCGGCCAGCTTGTAGTTGCCGATTGCCGAGTACAGGTCCACCGCGGCCGCTCCCGCCGCGGCCCGGGCCCGGGGGTCATCATAGCGTTCCAGGAAATCGAGGAGCCGGTTCTCGGCTTCGGCGAACCTTTCCAGGGCGGTCAGGCAGCGGAGGCGGTAAAAGCGGTACAGGCGCTGCTTCTGCAGGTCGAAAGCCGACTGTTCGATAGCCTTGCGGAGCAGCTTCTCCGCCCTGGCGTACCTTCCGGTCAGGAAAGAGGCTTCGGCCAGGGCCGCAGCGACCTGCGGATCATCGGCGGCATAGAGGTTGCGCGAGATCCAGTCTCCGAGCACCCGGTAGGCCTGGGAATACTTTTCTCCGTGAAGATAGATGACGCCCAGTTTCAGGCCGGCCAGCGCCGACCAGCGGGTTTGCGGAAAGTGCTCGATCAGCCTGTCGTAAAGGTAAGCCGCACTGTCCTGGGCACCGGCGAACAGGGCCTGTTCCAGGGAACCGGCCAGTTTCAGTATCGCCCTGCCCACCAGGTCGGTCTCGCCGCCCTCATCAATTACCTGGTCCAGCATCGCCCGGGCCGAATCCGCCAGGAACATCGCGGTCAGGCCGGTATCCTCCCGCGCCGCTTCCAGGTACTCCTCGGCCAGCTGGAACAGGATGCCGGAGCGCACCTGTCCGGGGTGCAGGTCCGGCAGCTCGCTGAGAAACAACTCCCTGGCCTGCCGGACATCCGCAGAGGTGAGGGATGAAGCCCGCGAGCTATACATTTTCAGGAACAGTCCGATGGCCTCTTCCCGGCCAGGGAAGTCCCGTTTCTGTCCGATCAGGTAAAGCAGCTCCCGCCAGGTCTGGGCCAGGCGCTCGGCAGCCTGCAGAGAGCTGCCGCGCGACATTTTCAGACCGGCGAGATAGCGGTATTCGATCAGCTTTAGGCGCTCGGCGTCCGACTCCACTCCGGACTCCTGCAGGATCGCCGCGGCCCGCTCGTAGTCTCCCAGGCTCTGGGCCGCCACCTGTGCCAGCCTGCCCGCCGACACCTGCCCCTTCTGGAAGCGGAACAAGTCCAGCAGCTCCCTGGCGGCCCGCTCGGGGTTCGACAGGTCGAACAGGCGCAGCTCCTCGGCCCGCCGGTCGGCCGGCTCCCAGAAGCGGCTCGCCGGGTAGCGGGCTTTCAAGCTGTCCAGCAGCTCGGCCTCGCGGGCAAGGTTGCCCTGGGAACGCTTGATCCTGGTGTAAAGCCACAGCAGGCTATCCGACACAGCCAGCGGGTCGCTGCCGGAGAGGTAATCTTTCAGCTCGGCCTCGGCACGCAGGGTATCGCCGGCATCCAGGTAAATGAAGCAGCGGGTAACCTGGCGGCGGGCTTTGAAAAGGCTGTCGCCGGCAGCCGGGCTCAATTCATCAAGCACATCCAGGGCCCTGGCCTTTTCCCCGCGGTCGGCCAGAACCCTGGCCCTTATCAGCTGGGCTTGCTGCCAGGCCTGTCCCCCGCCGAAGCGCTCATCAAAAATTTCCAGGGCATCAGTGATCGGCTCCAGCCGGCCCTGTTCCCTGCAGATACCGGCCAGCCCCTCGACTACCTGCAGGGCCGGCAGGGGATCGGACAGCGACCGCAAGGCAGCCCCGGCGTAACTGAAATAGTCCTCGTATTCACCCCGGCTCAGGTTGACCTCCATCAGCAGCCGGTAGACCGAGTCCTCTGCGATCCCGGCCGATTCCAGGCCGGGAGTTGAAGACAGCCCGGTGAAAATCGAGTCGGCGGCCTCCAGGTGTCCAAGGGCGAGGTGGGCGTGCCCTGTCAGGAACAGCAGCCGGGGCGATTCCAGCAGGTGATCCCCTGAGCTGCGGCGCAGCTCCTCTGCCTGGCGCAGGGCGGAGTCGGGACGGCCCAGGCCGGTCAGGCAGCCGATCGACAGCATGCGGGTCGGCAACTCCAGCTCTTCCTGAGTCTTGCCGCTGGTTTCCTCGAACCTCTGCAGGTTATAGTAGGCCTCATCGACCCGGCCGGCCTGGTAGAGCAATTCCGCGCTGCGCAGCAGCGCCGGCGCCAGGTAAGTGTCATCCCCGGCAGTTTCCAGGTACTGGAGGTAGGCCTGGAGGGCTTTACCTGTGAGTCCGCATCTTTCAGCGGACCGGGCCAGGCCGATCAGGGCGGAGCCGGTGAACACCGAGTCCGGGAAATGCGCCGCCACCGGCTCGAGCAGCCGGACAGCCTCGCTGTCGGAGGCCAGGCGGTTATGGATCAGGCCCAACTCGGCCAGGGTCCGGCCCACCCGGTCTGACTCAGGATACCGGGTAATCAGCCTGCGGAAAGCCGCTGCAGCCGTGTCGAGCCTTCCCCTGCCGGCTTCGAGGGTCCCCTTGAGATAAAGCGCCGCCGGCTTGGTCTCTTCCCGGCCCGGCAGACTGAGCAGCCGCTCGCAGACTTCCAGCGCGGTAGCGGTGTCGCCCCGCTCGGCCTGCCTGGCCGCACCTGCCAGAACGCGCAGGTTCTCCCTGGAGGCGTAAAGCCAGCCCGATGAAACGAGCCAGACTGTGAGAGTTAATTTCAGCAGGCGGATGAATTTCATTGACATGATTTAACCCGAATTATTCATAAAATTATCGCCTCGATTTTATAACTTCAAGCATCGAGACAAGTTAAAAAGTAAATTTAATCCCCGGG
>JAFGTO010000407.1 GCA_016934095.1 Candidatus Glassiibacteriota bacterium | reverse complement strand
CCCTTGCCGTCCGGCTAACAGTTCCCCCTGTCGGGCCTGTAAAGGACTTTAACCTCCAAGTGGGTGCGCCCTGCCGGGCGCACTAATGCAAAGCGCCCGGCGGGCCGGCCGGGCGCTTTCTTCCTCATGTTTATTACACAGGAAACTCCACCATCATTACTTGGTCCAGACCGGCTGGACCCAGGCGGTCCTGCCGTTCGAGTCCACCACCCTGGCGCGTACGTAACCCTCGTCCCCTTTCACCACGTAGACCGCGGGGTTGTCGTACGCCACTGCCAGGGTCTTCCCCCCCTTGCCGATAAAGCTGACCGTGTACTTGAGGTTGCGTTCCTCTTTCATCCTGACAGTCAGGCTCTTGCCGTCGAAGCGGATCTCCTCCAGCACCACCCCGCTGGAGCTGTAGAAGTCCCCCCGGTCTAAGGCGGAGACTATTTCTTCCGCGGTGAGCGCTGCGCAGCGGACCATCACCCAGCCACGGCCCGGGTTGGCATATTCCGGCCCGGACTCCTTGAAGTGGTGGGCATCGTCGCTGGCCACCCCGTACATCCTGATACCCCGGGTGAGCAGCGAGTCCCAAAGCGCCTCGGTGCAGGGATACCCGCCTCCGCCGGCGTTGTTGACCGCGGGGTGGAAGTTGGCTACCTCGAAAAGGTGGTAGTTTTTGACCGCGGCCATCTGCCCGGCGCTGTACGACCAGTGGAAGTTCGGGTGGTTGAGGTGGACCAGTGCGCCTGCGGCGTTCATCGCATCCACGTCAGCCTGGGTGGTCTCCACCACGCTCGCTCCCCCAGCGGGCGGGATTACGTGGTCCGGCTCGATCGCGTTGAGGTGGATCGCCGCATAGCCGCCCTCCGGGCCCTCGTAGCTGTCGGTAACCTCCTCGCCGGAGAGCACCAGGAACCTGTCCTCGGCGGCGAAGACCGCATTCAGGCCCTGGACATCGGTAACGAAGTTGTGGTCGGTGACCACCAGGAAATTGTAGCCATGCTCCTTGTACCAGCGGGCGACCACGTCCGGCGAGGAATCGCCGTCCGAGTTGACCGTATGCGTATGGGTGTTGCCCTTGTACCACCTGAGTCCGCTTTCTTCACCATAGGCCCGGAGCATCCCCGAGGCAGATAAAGTGCAATAAGACAGAGCGGCGGCTAATAACAGGCGTTTCACGGGTTGATTCCTTTATTATGTTACCTTATGAATTGACAAGGCCGGGAGCATCAGTTCCCGGAAGCAGTTACGAGGCAGCTCGGATAAAAGCTGCAATATCGTATTCTGCTGTAGGGGCGAGGCATGCCTCGCCCGTTTCAGGGTGGCGGGGCCTTTGTGCCTTTGTGCCTTAAGCTAGAGCTCGTAGCTCTCGCCCCTGATCCGGTAGAGGGTCTCCCCGGCCTTGGGCACGAACAGGCGGCCCTGGTCCTCGCGGCCTTTCCACTGTCCGGGATCGATGGAGGCGGGATCGCGGTAGCCGAGGCCGATCCTGCGGCAGCGCTCTTCCGGGATCGAGGTGGCCAGGGTAACGGTTACCCGGGGTTTTTCCACACCGCTCTCGAAAGTGCCCCCGCCCCTGACATGCGTGCTGTGGGCCAGGACACCCCGCGGCACATCGCCGAACTTATCCATCTGCGCCAGGAAATAGTCGCGCACGTGGTAGCCCACCCGGTCGAGGTATTTCCCGTGGGTGTAGCTGACCTCATCGATATGCGGGGCGTAGATTATCAGCTCGCCGCCGTCCTCGATCACCGGCTCGAGCTTGTACATCACCTTGCCGGCGGTCCAGATGTCATCGTACATGCGCGGGGCCACCCCCAGCACGGACTCGTAGCGGCGGTCCACGTAGCGGATGTGGAGCTGCGCCGAGAGGTCTGCGGCCCTGCTCCAGGCCTCGCGTGTCGGCCCGATAAACAGCCCCGAGAGCTCGCCGCCTTTCTCGACCATGTCGAAATTGACCACCGGCACCCGGATGAAACCCGCCGCCCTGTCCACCACCTTGCGCGTGGGGGTCCACTTGTTGCCATTGATTTTCGGGTTGGTGATCACCGCGCCCAGCCAGTGGAAGAAATGCAGCAGCTCGTTGCCGGAGATGCCGGGGAAGAAATACTTGTTGCCCCCTGAGAATCCAACCACCTCGTGGGGGAAAGTCGGCCCCAGGATGACCAGCTGGTCGTAGTCGAAAATCATCCTGTTGATCGTTACGGTGAGCGATTCGCGGAAGAGCCCGCCCGAGATCTCCTCGATCTCATCGGCCCCGATCACCCCGATCTCGGCGAAAGTCCCTGGCAGGTCCCAGCGGTGGTTGAAAATCCTCACCTCAGGGAAGTCCCGTTCGAGCGACTCCGAGGTCTGGCCGACCCTCTCGGCCATTTTTTCCACGGACATCGGCGGGTGTGTGCCGAGGGCCACCAGGTAATCCAGGGTTTTCACCCTGCCGCTCAGCAGCCGGTAAAAGATCGGAAACATCATGTCCAGCGGCACGGTGCGGGTGCTGTCCGGGATGATCACCAGCAGGCGCTTGCCGTCCGGCCCGAGCCTCTCGAGGCCCTCGGCGCAGAGCTGATGCGCCTCTTCCGTCGAGATAGTCCCGCCGTCCGTGTAGCCTTTGCCGATTACCTGGTCCATCCGGGAAACCGCCTTGTTTATCGGTTCGGATTACGGCCGGGCAGCTTGCCGGCCGGCTCAGCGGCAAGCCGCGGGGAATGCATTGTCTTTTACTATAGTGTTTGTTAAAATTATATTTGTAGTGGGGCTAAGAACTTACAGGCTCATCAAAACACTACAGCAATAATTTCTTGTTCTTTTGCAAACAAAAGAACCAAAATTCTTTACGGGCCGCAACTCCCCGGCCTTATAGGAAATTGCCGGATTAAGAGTTTACGAAGCTTCAGAACGCTCCTTTTTCGCTTGCCTGCTTTCGCCTGCAAACCTGCCGCTCGATTACTATGGGTCCTGGATTTTAAGCTACAACCTCTCAGAGAAAACGACCGGAAAGTACACGATAGACCAAACCTGCGGTTTGGGCAGGCTGCAAGAAGGCATGGCCTGCGTTCCTCATTCCATACAGGCTTAAATGGGATTTCTTTTTAGCGGAGCGCTTGTATCTTGCCTCCGTGGCGGCCCTGTTTCTGCCCCGCAGCCGCACCTCTAGCCAACGTTCGGTTGCTACACCTGCCCTGGATTCTCCCATATCAATTTAAAAAGGAGTGAAATTTCAACCACTATAATTGAAGACTCCCCGCATCAAACTGCGGGGAATCTTCGATTGTTAAGGTGTTTCTGATTATTTTATATTCGCTCGCTAATCCCGCAGCAAGCTGCTGGGAATGCGCTCGCTAGCCAATTCAAAACGAAAAATCTTTTGACAATCCCTCCAGTAAACTCCGGGTGTAAAACCGGAGTTACATCCGCCCGGCCCGGGAGATTGAAGCTCATTTCTTCCAGGGAGGGGTGCCGGGCAGCAGGGCCTCGAACTCCTCGATCAGCCCGGCTTCGTAGCTGCCTGCGTAGGTGCCGCCTACAAAGCGGTCGAAAGCCTCCTCTGCCATGCGCTGCCAGCTTTTTTCCTCGTGCCCGGGGTCTACCGGGAAGAAAAGCGCGTCGTTGGCCCGGGCGGCTTTCATGTCGCCGGGAGCATCGCCCACCATGAGGATTTTTTCCGCAGGGTACTTGCCCACTGCGGCCAGGTCCAGGTGCTCTTTCTTGCTGCCCATCTCCTGCCCGGCGATCACCCGGGCGTAGCGGGCGATGTCATGCTCTTTCCATTCCTTTTCCAGGGCAGGCACCGGGGTGGCGGAGACTACCACGATGTCGGCCTGCGTCGAGATCTTTTCCAGGCTTTCGCGCACCCAGGCGAAAGGGCCGCAGCCTTCGACCATCCAGTCCACCGACTTGTTGACCCCCTTGCTCCACTCGAGGGCCTTGGCCAGGGTGGGGTTGCCGGTCTTTTTGACTTCCGCCTCCAGGGCCGGGTTGCCAAGGGCGGCGCCTGAGTCGATCCATTTCTGCAAGTCGGCCAGGTCAGGCAGCCTGACCCCGGACTTGACCACTTCGGGACGCCCGGCCAGCAGCTCCATTGTCATGACCAGTGCCGGGAAGCGGTTGACCCCGCGCCACTTGGAGTAGAGGTTGACAAACTCAGCGGCCTCGCGCGCGTACTTGCTGATCGACTGCAGGCCGTAGCTCTTGATAATATTGGGGATGAAACATTCCTTGTGCTTGAGCTCCATGGTGGGGAAAGCGCAGCCGTCCGAGTCGATCCCGACAAAGAACTCTTTCTGCGGCCGGAGGTTTTTCAGGGGGTCGTTATGGGCCATGTGTTGAGACTCCTCGAATATTTATGTAGGGTTTTCCGGAGTTATCGCTTCCGGAGCTGCGGTCAGCCGCCTGCGGCACGGCACGCCGAACATCCTGCGGAGAACGGGCGCAAAACTGCCGGCTGCCTATAGCAATCCGGG
>JAFGTO010000406.1 GCA_016934095.1 Candidatus Glassiibacteriota bacterium | reverse complement strand
TGGATGAACTGGCGCTCCCTGCCGTTAAAGCAGATTATTCTGCCCGGGTAATCGATAGTCCACTCCAGCGGCGCCTCGAGCAGCAGGCTGAAATCGTTCCCGTGGACCGTGTAGCGCTCCAGGTCGACCCCTGCCTCAGGCCAGACAGTCAGCCGTCCGCGTGCGCCGGAGCGAAAAATAATGTCCGCCAGGTAGGAGTGTTCCCGGCTGCCCTGCATCTTGAGCTTTTTTACCTCGATCTCCGCCACGTCTCCCATCAGGAAGCGCATCGCATCCACCGAGTGCACCGCCGTGCCGTAGGCGAAATCGGCATCCGTGCGCCGGTGGCGGATTATCTGCGCCTCGATCAACTGGGGCGGGTGCTCGAAGCCGGAGATGATTTCCCCGGCCCGGACCACCAGGGGCATGAACCGGCGGTTGAGGGCCACCAGGCAGGGAACCTTCCTGCTGCCGGCAGTCTTGGCAAGCTCCTTCACCTCGGCGCTGTTTTTCCCGGGCGGTTTCTCGATCAGGCAGGGTATGCCGCGCCGGATGAACCTGAGCGCCATGTCCTTGATGTGGCCGGGGTCGATCAGGATGTAGGCGGCGTCGATCTTCTCTCCTGCCAGCAGGCTTTCCGCATCCGGGTATTCGGCCGTGAAATTGAACCTGGCCGCCGCCTCCCGTGCGCGCTCGGGAACCAGGTCGCAGACTGCGGCCAGCTCGAGCCACGGGCGTTTTTCCCTGAGCTTGGCCAGGGCCGGGCAGTGGTAGCTGCGGCTGATATATCCCGCCCCGACCACTGCAATTCGTTTTTTCTCCAAGGCTGCTCCCGGTTTTTGTGGGGTTGGCTGAATTGCCCAGCGATCGCATTCCCAGCAGCTTGGCTCGCGGGGAATCTTCAAAAGTCCGGTGCTATCGGCTGTTGCACTGGACAAAGTAGCTTATCGAGCGGTTGAAAGTCCGCTCCTGCTGGTCGGTAAAATAACAGGCAGGCAGCTCCCCGAGCCGCCGGTGGTAGATGATGCATTCGCAGCAGTTCCCCTTGCGGGAACAGGGCTCGTAGGTGCAGTTGCAGCGCTGAAGGTTGGTTTCGAGACGTGCACAATCCATCTGGCTCTCCGGCTGAGTGTTTGTTCTATTGAAGCTGGTCTCTTACTTTGTTTTTCTGATATATCCCTGTCCGGACTGCGAAGACGGCCCCCGGAGCAATTACCAAAATAGCCGTTAACTGTAGATTTGGCAAGCAGCAGCCCCACTATAATCGGGAAATTATATTTAACATTGTAAATATTTATGTATTGTCTGGAGATGTGCGGAATACAAGTGGATGGAGGTAATCCTCTTTTTTCAGTGGGGGGCGAATGAGTTTTAAAGCGGCAAAGAGATTTCTGTCATCCGCAATATATTATGATGTCATGTATATTTCGACAAACACTATAGAGCCATCAGCATCCCGGGCGCCGGAGAAAAAATCAATCCCGGATTGGACCGATGTCTTGCGCCGGGCTGCAGGAGATAGTAAATTCGCTCTGCCGGCCCGTTCTGATCCGGCATCGCTGGAGGACATCCTGCAAACCGAGCCATGAGGAGTGTCGATTTGGAGAACCTTCGTTTGGGCGACTGGGCGATGATCCTGGTCTACGGCGTGATGATGATCTTTATCGGAGTCTACTGCGTGCAGTATTCCCGGAAAGGGGTCAACTATTTTGCCGGCGGCCGGAAGATCCCCTGGTGGGTTTCCGGGGTCAGCAGCTGGATGAGCGCATTCAGCGCCTATGTTTTCGTGGGCCTGGCCTCGGCGGTCTACCGGGTCGGAGTGGCGCCGCTGTTTCACATCCTCTTGAGCATGTCGTTTGCCTGGTTCGCCGGCGCATTCCTCTGGGCCGCGCGCTGGCGCAAGACCGGGATTATCACCGTGCCGGAGTTCATGGAGCAGCGCTTCAACCTGACCGCCCGCCAGGTTTTCGCCTGGGTGGTTACCCCGTTCCGCATCATGGATGACGGGGTCAAGTGTTACGCCACGGCCCTGATCATCGCCACCGTGTTCGGTATACCCTACTGGTACAGCATCCTGGGCCTGAGCCTGGTCACTGTCGCCTACACCATGATGGGCGGGCTGTGGGCGGTGATGATCACCGACATCGTGCAGTTCGTCATCCTGATCGTGGTGGTCTTCGTGGTGCTGCCCATCGGACTGGACAAGATCGGCTGGCTCTCCGGCCTCGGCTCCGGCGCCCCCGAGGGGTTTTACCGCATCTTCCATGAATTCGATACTTACCAGGGCGAGTTCACCATCTGGTTTTTTGCGGCCATGTGGGTGATGACCCCGCTGTTGTACAACGGCAGTTTCTCGCTGGTGCAGCGCTACACCACGGTGCCGACTCCGCGCGATGCAGTCAAGAGCGCCTGGCTCTCCATGTCGCTGGGCCTGGTCTTTTTCCCTTTCATGATCGGCCCGCCGGTAATCAGCCGCCTGTTCTACGGCGATGCCCTGATGGGCAGCACGACACTGATGGAGACCAGCTATATCAAACTCTGCCTGGACCTTCTCCCGGTGGGTATGATCGGGATGGTGGTGGTCGCGCTGATGGCAGCCACCATGAGTTCTCTGGCCGGGGACTATAACATCTACGGGGCGGTGCTGACCAACGACCTCTACCACCGCCTGATAAACCGCCGGGCCGGCCAGCGACGGCTGGCCGTGGTGGGCAAGTTCAACACTCTGCTGGTAGGCGCCCTGGCCATGGGTATCGCCTTGTTGATTCCGGTAATGGGCGGCGCGTTCAAGGTGATGATGAACATCCTGGGTATGATCGGCGGGCCGACGACCATCCCCATACTGCTCGGCCTCTGGCTCCGCAGGTCGGGCCCGGGCGCGGCCATTGCCGCCTGTGTCAGCGGGGTGGTTTTCGGCGGTGCGACCAGGTTCATTCTCCAGTGGCCTTATGCGCCGTTTGTCCTGGGCAATATTGCAGTCACCACGGTGGTCTTCCTGGGCTGGGGACTGTTGTTCCCGGTGAGCGGCCGGCTCAAGGAGAAAGTGGATGCCCTTTTCGAGCGGGTTCTCCGCGCTGATAAAGCTCCGGAGCCCGTGCAGGAGGACGGGGCCGTTGTTTCCGAAAGCGAGGCCGAAGATGAAAAAGCTCCGTCTCCTTACGCCATTGTCGGTTATATCCTGGCCGCGACCGGACTGACCCTCGGACTGATCGGCCTCGGCGGCGGGACCGGCAGGGGGATGCTGATCGACGGTCTGGTCGGGGCACTGCTGGTGGTGCTGGGAGGCTTGATGGTTATGAGGGGCAGGGCCTTGAGAGCCGACGGCTGAGCTGCGGGGGCCGGCGGGCGACTTGTCAAGAAAAATCCTTTCAACAGGGCTGTGCGGTATCAACTCCTGACTGAACGCTAATAATCATCGATAATATTCTTGACATGTGCGTTGCCTTGATTTTCTGACTTGTTTTAGCTAATCATTGCATTACAATATTTGAAACTTGATAGAAGGCTTTTAATTTGCCGGCCGCCTGACCGGGCACTCCGCAGTTGGGGCTGTGCGCTCAGACACGCGGCAGTACAGGCGGGTGGCAGAGCAGTTTTTTTGGGCGTAAGATACTTTCGGCTATTTTTGTTTACTATAAAATACTTTCGTCTTGACATGGTCTGTGTTTTATTGTAGAATTGGAGTACGCGAGGTTTTGAAGTCTGCTTTTCCCTCCAAATCAAAGAGCGGCGTTTGCTGGGTCCAGATGGATTACTACTCAGGTGCGACATGTTTAAATTGTTAGAATTTAAACAGTTTCCCCCTCCCGAGCATCTTATTGCTTCCCTTATAACTCATCAACAGGAGGTGAATATCGGCAATAGTATTGGTTTTTCTTCTTCCGGTTAGCCGTCAAATCCAACCTGAAACGGAGGAGCTTTAATGGATTTTAAAAGATTTTCCGCTTTGTTGTTTTCCCTCGTGTTCGCCCTCAGTATCTCGCTGTCAGCGCAGACTGTGGCGATGAGCGATAATTTCGAGGACGGAGATGCAGTCGGCTGGACGCCGGACAGCGCCGACAACTGGAAGGTGACCGACGGTGTCTACTATGTTTACCGCAGCGCCGGCTACAGCGGCACAGTGGCCGGCTCCTTCACCAACATCCAGAGCGTCTGGGACGACTCCTGGGTCGAGGGTGATTTCACCATCGACGCCATGATGGGTATCAGCCCCACCGCACAGATGGAAGACCCCGATGCAGACCCCATAGCGATCGGAGGCAATGTCTACCGCCGGCAGTACTCGCTGGCTTTCTGCTTCGAGGACGGCCGCAACACCTACATGGCGAGTTTCTACGGGCACAACTACGGCGGCAGCGCCATCTATAAGAATTATTTCAACGTGGATGGAGCGGATACCACCAGCTTTGGCAGATCCCTCTATTCTCCCGTGCCCGAAAGCCAGGGCATGGGCCTTATTATTCAGGACCTGGTGCCCATCCAGGTGGCCCGCAGCGGTGATGTGATCACGGTCAAGCGCCAGGGCCACATTGTGTACCAGAGCGAGGATACCACCTCGGTAGGCCCGTT
>JAFGTO010000405.1 GCA_016934095.1 Candidatus Glassiibacteriota bacterium | reverse complement strand
CGACCCGGCCAAGACCGACCTGATAGTCTACCTCAACGGCCTGGATGAGTCCTACTTCCCCGAGGCCTGGGAAAGGATGGTCTTCTGGGGCGCGGTCTTCAAGGAGCACTTCCCGGAAGTGCGCTTCCGGGTGGACGGCAGCTACAGCGAGGAGGCAATGCAGGTGATCCACGGTGCCATCGACTACTGGTGCTGCCACACCATCGGCTACAACCTAGGGACCATCGAGGCCTACCGCAAGCTGGGGGTGGTGGACTGGCTCTACGGGCCGCAGCTCTACGAGCGCGAGGAAAACGGCTGGTGCGGCAGCTCCACTTTCATGGACCTGGAGCTTTCCAACGAGCGGCTGATCAACTGGGCCTGCTGGAAGTACGGCACCCACACCTGGTGCAGCTGGGGTATTGGCAGCGGCTGGCAGACTGCCTGGTACAACTCCGAGACCTGGAAAGACTATTTCCGCGACCACGGCACCGGCCCGCTGAGCTACCGCAGCTATAACGGCAACGCCCAGGAGATCTACGCCCCGGGAATGGTCCCCGGGGTGAACGTGCCCTGTCCCACGGTGCGGCTCAAGGCCAAGCGGGATGGAGTCGAGGAGTACGAGTACATGAGGCTGCTCGCCAGGTTGGATGGCAGCCGCGAGCGGGTGAGCGAGCTGGTGGACCGGATCGTTTTCCACCCCTACGGCGAGGCCTCGATCGGCGACCTGGAAGCCTGGAACCACAACCCGGAGCAGTGGGACAGGGTACGGCTCCAGCTCGGCGAGCTGATCGAGCAGGCGGGCAGGAAATAGCCGCCGCTGGAAAAGCCAGGGGAGAAATCCGGGTTATAATCCCGGCTTATCGCCTTAATATAATGGTTTAAGTTATCGGCTTAACTTATATTTTTCTAAACGGATAACGTGTCCAAGCTTAAAGCTGTTTTTCAAGAGGAAATCGAGAAGCTGTACCTGGCCCAACTGGAGGAATGGCCCGAGTTCGCCGAGGCGGTCAGGGGCCTGGCCCAGTTGCAGTACCGCCGGGTCCGGGTAGACCGGCGCACGGTGCTGCTGCAGTTCAACCCCAGGCGTATCGCCAATGCCCTGGCCCCGGCCGCACCCGAGGAGGTGGCGGCCCGCCGCTGCTTCCTCTGCACGGAGAACCGGCCCGCCGCACAGCGCGGGCTGCGGTTCGAAAGCCGCTGGCTGGTGGTCTGCAACCCGTTCCCGCTGCTGGAGCGCCACCTGGTGGTCCTCGCCAGGGAGCATACGCCCCAGACTCTCCATAGCGGGACCCTGCGGGCCATGGCCGAGTTTACCCTGCAGACCGGATACCCTACCCTCTACAACGGCCCCAGGAGCGGTGCCAGCGCTCCGGACCACCTGCATTTCCAAGCTTTGCCGCCTGGCAGGCTGCCGCTCGAGCGCCAGGTCCCCGGCCGGCCCGCCGGCTCAGACAACGGCATTTTCTTTGATCAGCGCCTGCCCAGGCGGGTTTTCCTGGCCGCCGGGGACCCCGGGAGCCTGGAAGAGTTTTTCCTGCGCCTGCTCGAGGCCTGGAACCAGGCCGAGGGCCGTCCGCCTGAGGCCGAGCCGGACCTGAACCTGGTGATCCTGCCGCCGGGCACCGGCAGCGCCCCGCTGCTGGCTGCGGTCCATCCGCGGGCACGGCACCGGCCCTCGGCCTACTACGCCCGGGGAGAGGCCCGGCTGGTAATCAGCCCCGGGGCCGCGGACATGGCCGGCCTGGTGATCGTTCCCCGCCGCGAGGATTTCGCCAGGCTAAACGGCCTGCTGATGCGCAGGATCTTCCGGGAAGTCTCCACCGGCAGCGGGCCGTTCGGCGAGCTGGCCGCGACGCTGGAAAACCTGAAAAAATAACATCCCCGTCAATACCTTCGACAAAACCGCCCGCTCCCTGTAACCGCCGGCCCGGGCCGCAGATTTTCTCTGCAGGACTTGACAAAAGGCAACTCCGCAGCATAAGTATGTATCGTGGCCATTTTTTAATCCAGGATACCTCCCGGATGCAATTACGCCGAACCGTGCGCACCGACCTCCCTCGAGGCCCGAGACATGATTGCCATTTTCTCCCTGCTGACCATTCTCAGCCTGACTATCCTGTTTACCAGGGTCGCCACGGTGGCGCGGACGAAAAAATCCCCTCTTGAGAGGGGTGTCCGCGCAGCGGACGGGGTGTGTAACCCTTTATATTAACTATACCTTGCAACCTTATTATGGAGAAGCTCGATGCCGAGAGCTCAGAAAGCCAAAAACGTGGGGCACGGTTTCGGGACCGCACCGGTTTTCCTGGCGGCGATAAGCACTATCCTGGGTGCGATCCTCTTCCTGCGCTTCGGGTACGGCGTAGCCCACACGGGGATCCTGGGTGCGTTTTTAATAATCCTCATCAGCCATGCCATCACCATTCCCACAGGCATGGCCGTGGCCGAGATCGCCACCAACCTCGAAAGGCTCGACCGGCGGCGGCGCGGGACACCGGGAGACTATGAACACGAGCAGGCAGTAGCCGAGCACGAGAAGGCTGTGCAGGGGAAAATGGAAGAGTACCCGGCAGGGAATGCCGAAAGATGATTCTCTGCCGTCGAGGAAAGCCTGTTTTTTGAGAGACACGAACGAATGGGCAACAGGACAAGAGCATCATGGTTTGAGAAAAAATTATTGCATAAATGTAGAAATGGGGAATACGTGATTTATCATGTCCTGACTTTTTGGATATATTGAGGTATTCGCGATGAACGAAAGGATATTGCTCAGCTTGGCGAGCATATTGGTGTTGGGGATCGGGGCACAGTGGCTTGCCTGGCGTCTCAGACTGCCATCGATCCTGCTCCTCCTGGTATTCGGTATCATTGCCGGGCCGGTTACCGGACTTCTGGATCCTGACCTGCTTATGGGCGAGATGCTGTTGCCGGTTGTCTCTATTTCCGTGGCGATTATCCTGTTCGAGGGTGGCCTGACCCTTCGGCTGAGTAACCTGCGCAATATAGGCGGTTCGCTATTGGCACTGGTCACTATTGGCGTGGTGGTCACCTGGGTGGTGGCCAGCGGGGCGGCCTGTCTGATTCTAGGCCTGGAAACCCAACTGGCTATTCTGCTGGGTGCTGTACTGACCGTCACAGGCCCCACGGTTATCGGCCCGCTACTACGATATATCCGTCCCACCGGACGGGTTGCCGAACTGCTCAAGTGGGAAGGGATCGTGATAGATCCTGTCGGTGCGCTGCTGGCGGTGGTGGTGTTCGAGGCAGTTGCGGCCCAGCAGATGTATGACGCAGCCGACCTGATTCTGCTCGGGATCGGACGCACGGTGCTGGCAGGAGTGCTGTTAGGGATTACTGCGGCATGGATTCTGATGGCGATAATCCGCCGCGCGTGGGTGCCGGAGTTCCTTGAGGAGACAATCACGCTAAGCCTCGTGGTAATAGCTTACGTAACCAGCAACATGCTTCAGCACGAGGCCGGCTTGTTCGCCGCTACGGTGATGGGTTTGGTTCTCTATAACCAGAAACGGGTGCCGGTCAAACATATTGTGGAGTTTGGAGAAAACTTGCGCGTGCTGATAATCTCAAGCCTTTTTATTCTGCTGGCCGCTCGCCTGGACCAGTCGATGTTGAACAAATACGCCGTTCCATGCGCCGGTTTCCTGCTGGTGCTGGCGTTTGTCGCTCGACCGCTGTCGGTATTTATCTCCACGCTTGGAAGCAGGCTGAGTCTTAAGGAGAAAATCTTCTTGAGTTGGATGGCCCCGCGCGGAATCGTGGCCGCGGCAGTCTCCTCGATTTTCGCGCTGGAGCTTGTCGAGATCGGATTCGATCAGGCTGCACTGCTGGTACCCTTCACTTTTGCGGTTATTATCGGTACAGTGGCCCTCTACGGGTTGACCTCCGGCCCGCTGGCCCGTCGTCTTGGCCTCAGCCAGTCGGATCCCCAGGGAATATTGTTCGTTGGAGCGCACGGGTGGGCACGCAAGCTGGCCGTCTCGCTCAAGGCTAAAGGCTACCGGGTGGCGATGATCGACACCAACCCCCGTGAAGTTGTGGCCGCGAGAATGATGGACATCCCGGCCCATCTGGGCAGCGCACTCAACCATCGGATTATCGAAAAAGTGAATCTGGATGGGATCGGCAAACTGCTGGCAGTCACTCCAAACGACGAGGCCAATTCGATGGCCGCCCTGCATTTCTCCGAGGTGTTCGACCGGAGAGAGCTTTACCAGTTGCGCCCCGGGGGCATACTGAGTGAAAAAGAGGACGATAACTACTCGCCCCGCCATCTTCGCGCTCATTTCCTGTTCAACGAAAAAGCGGATTTCGACTTCATGAGCAAGCGGTTCGGCGCCGGCACCACTATCAAAATCACTCCTCTGAGCAATGCGTTCGGCTACAATGACTTCCTTGAGCTATACGGCCCGGAGACCCTGCCGTTGTTCCTGATCAATCTGGAGAGCAAGCTCCGCGTGTTCCATACCGAGCGTAAACTCAACCCTGAGCCGGGCGACACTATTGTGGCACTCGTCAGGGAGAATTAGGGATACAGCTCATTGTACAGATACTATCCAAGAATTATCACAGACCTGCTACCTCCGGATTACCTTTCGAGCCGAAGATAAACAAGTAAAAAATTTCGCGGAAATCTTTTGGAAACCGGCGCTGGCGGAATGAACGTCTTGTCCGTTGGAGTTCGGGACCTTACCGTGGTCCGGGCAGCAATCCATGCAGTAACCCATCATGATCAGGCAGGCGAGATCGTCTTAGTGCAGCAGCCTAGAGCTCCAGGAGAAGCCGACCTGGTGATCACCGGTTTTTCGCTGAGAAAGATGCAAAAAGACGGCGGGGAGTTCATGATGGGGTTCGGGAAAATTAAGGATATCCTGTTCGTGCGGTCCGGGCAGGAAATCCTGATCGTGGAGAAACTGAAGTAGCGGGCCGGGCCGTTTTTATCCCTGACCGGTGCCTGCTTCCGGAGGTTCCGGGAGGCCTTTTTTCGCCAGCTCCTGGAGCAGCCCCTCGGCCAGGCCCTCTCCTACCCGGTCCTCCTCATCCACCACGATATTGGCGCCGGCGACCACGAACTCCCATTTGCGGATGTGGTACCGCGCCCTGGCCAGGATCACCGCCCCGGGTGCCAGGGACCTGCAGAGGTGGATGATCTGGCGGCACTCGCCGGGATCGGGTATGGTAATCACCACGGCCAGGGCACAGCGGATCTGCAGGTGTTCCAGGACCTCCCTGCGGCAGGCGTCCCCGTGGTGAAACTCCAGTCCCAGGCTTTCCGCCCAGTCCGCGTTCTTCGGGTTGAGGTCGAGCACTACCAGGTAAGGGCCGTAGTGCGGCAGGAGCACTTCCGCCACCCGCTGGCCTGCCGGGCCGAAACCCAGGATCAGCACAGGCGTTTTGACCCTGGTACAGCCGGCTTCCGGCTCCTGGTCTTCCACAGCCCCGGTGCCTGAGGCAAACCGGCGCCTGAGCGCCCGCAGGCTCAGCCCGGTTTCCGCCAGCCTGGCCAGCCCGGGTGCAGTCCTCACCAGGTAAGGCGTCGCCAGGAGGGTTACCACGGCCGCCGCCACCACTGTCCTGAAGAGATGTCCGTCGATTACCCCGCCCGCTTCAGCCAGGTTCGCCAGCATGAAGGAGAACTCTCCCACCTGCCCCAGGCAGACCCCGGTGGCCAGCGACACTCCTGGGCCATAGCCGAAAGCCCGGACTATGCCCCAGATGATCAGCGGCTTCAAAACTATGACCGCCCCGGCGGCGGCTCCGACCAGGACTGCATGCCGCGCCACCCA
The DNA here is from genome assembly GCA_016934095.1 of Candidatus Glassiibacteriota bacterium. GTDB lineage: Bacteria > Gemmatimonadota > Glassbacteria > GWA2-58-10 > GWA2-58-10 > JAFGTO01. The sequence goes on along the minus strand of JAFGTO010000405.1, from coordinate 881 downwards.
GAGTGGGTCTACCAGCAAGCCGATGGCTGCGAAAAAGAGGGTTACCAGCAGGGTGCGCAGGGGGGCCACATCGGCACGGATCTGCACGGCGAAAGGCGACTCGGCCAGCAGCAGGCCGGCGATAAAGGCCCCGAGCGATGGGCTCAGGCCTGCCGAGTGGAAAGCCCAGGCTGCCCCGAGAGCCAGCACTATTGCCAGCAGGACCGGCAGGTCGCGGTTCTTGAACATCCCTCCGGACTTGAGCAGCCGCGGGACCAGGTAGACCAGCAGCAGGTAAAAGCCTCCGATTATCAGCAGGCCCAGGCCGATAGTCCGGGCCAGGACCAGGAGGCTCTCCGGGATGCTGCTGTTGCCTCCCAGCGCCACGGTGAGCAGCACCAGGGGGACCAGGGCGATGTCCTGCAGCAGCAGGATGCCGATAGCGTTGCGGCCGAAAAGGCTGTCGATCCGGCTGGTATCTGTCAGCACGCGGACCACACAGGCCGTGCTGCTCAGGGCGGCCATCATGCCCAGGGCCGCGGAAGTCCTCCAGCCCAACCCTAACAGCTGGAAAATAAGCCCGGCCGCCGCTGCAGTCAGCAGCACCTGGACAGTGCCGCCCACGAAAGTGATCGGGCCCATGCGCACCAGGCGCCTGAACGAGAACTCCAGGCCTATCGAGAAGAGTAGCAGGGTTACGCCCAGCTCGGCGATGAAATCGACTTCCCTGCCGGTGCCGACCAGGCCGAGCACCTTGGGCCCTACCAGCATACCAGCCAGGATGTATCCGATAATCGCGCTCTGCTTAAGCTGTTCTGCCAGCGTGCCCAGTACCATGGACACGCCGAGCAGGATCAGGATATCCAGGAGCCAGACCCAGGCATCCACTGAACCTCCCGGGG
>JAFGTO010000404.1 GCA_016934095.1 Candidatus Glassiibacteriota bacterium | reverse complement strand
GGGAGCTCGAACCTGGACGTGCTGCCCAGGCACGGCCACGGACCGCCGGAACAGGTGGTGGGCGGCAGGCTCTTTATCGAGGGTATGGACTGTATCAGCGCCCGCGATGTCTATACGGGCCGGGTGCTCTGGAAGACCGCCGTCAAGGACCTGGGCAGCGACCAGGTCTACTACGATGACAGCTACCAGGATGCTCCCACCAGCACGGACTACAATCAGGAGCACATCCCCGGGGCCAATATCCGGGGAACGAACTTCGTGGCCGCCGGGGACCTGGTATACGTGGTCCAGCAGGACCGCTGCCGGGTGCTGGATGCGGCTACCGGCAAGACCGTGCGGGTCATCCCGCTGCCCGCCGCCAAGGGCCTGGAAAAGCCGCAGTGGGGCTATATCGGGGTCTGCGACAGCTTCCTGGTCGCCGGCAGCGGGTTAGTGGCTTTCTCATCCCTGCTGCCCGGGTATGATGACTTCAAGCAGCAACTGGAGGAACTCCCGCCCCGGGAGAGGAGGCGCATTTTCCAGTTCACCAACTTCGACAAGTCCGCCAGCAGGCGTCTGGCAGTAATGGACCGCCACAGCGGGAAGACCCTCTGGAGCATCGAAGCGGCCCACGGCTTTGCCCACAACGCCATCGCCGCGGCGGCCGGGAAAATATTCTGCCTGGACAAGCTGCCGCCATTCATCGAAAACCAGCTTCGCCGGCGCGGAAAGTCGCCTTCCACCGGGGACTACCGCTTGCTGGCCCTGGACCTGGGCACCGGTGAGATCCTCTGGGAGAACCGGGAGATTGCTTTCGGCACCTGGCTCAGCTATTCCTCGGAGCACGATGTGCTGCTGCAGTCGACCCGCCCCTCGCGCGACATGGTGGAAGATGAAACGGGCGAGCGGATGGCCGCTTTCAGGGGCAGCGACGGGAGCCTGATCTGGGACAAGGCCCTGAGCTACGCCTCGCTGCCCATCCTGCACGGCACCAGGATCATCACCCAGGGCGAGATGATCAACCTGCTGACCGGCGAGCCTGAGCTGAGGAAACACCCGATCACCGGAGAGCCGGTCCCCAGCACCTGGATGCGGCATTACGGCTGCAACTACCCGATCGCCAGTGAAAACCTGCTGACTTTCCGCTCGGCTGCCGCCGGCTTCTATGACCTGCTTATGGAAAGCGGCACCGGTAACCTGGGCGGGTTCAAATCCGGCTGCACTTCCAACCTGGTAGCCGCCGATGGAGTGCTCAACGCTCCGGACTACACCCGTACCTGCGCCTGCTCCTACCAGAACCAGACATCCCTGGCCCTGGTGCACGACCCAGATGTGGATTTCTGGACTTTCAGCACCCTCGAGCGGGGCAGCTCACCGGTAAAGCGGGTGGGGATCAATTTCGGCGCCCCTGGGGACCGGATGGCCGGGAACGGCACCCTCTGGCTGGATTACCCCAGCGTGGGCGGCCCTTCTCCCGATGTCCCGGTGAGCATTGTCGGCAAGAACCCGGCATGGTTCCGCCGGCATCCCTCCTGTATCAAGGGCGAAGGGCTGAGATGGGTGGCCTGCTCGGGTGTCGAGAACATGGAGGGCGTTACCATCGTCCTGGCGGACAAGCCCAGGGAGGCCCGCCCCTATACGGTCCGCCTGTACTTCGCCGAATGCCGGCAGACAGAGCCGGGCGCTCGGATCTTCGATGTAGCCGTTCAAGGCCGCCGGGTGCTGAAGGATTTCGATATTCTGAAGGAAGCCGGCCAGCCTTTCCGCGTCGTAGAGAAAGAATACACTAACATCCTGGTGAACATGGCTTTGAACGTCACCTTTGCGCCCGGTGATTCCGCCGCACAGAGCAAGCCTTTGATCTGCGGAATCGAGATAGCGGCCGAAGAACGGCAAGAGGGAGCACGCTGATGAACAGACATCTCGCTGCATTGCCGGCCGTTTTCCTGCTGCTGGCAGCCTCCTGCGCCGAAAAGCCCCTGCCGGCCCTTTATCCCGTGCAGGTGGACGGTAAGTTCGGCTACATCGACAACCGCGGCAGCGTGGTTATCCAGCCTGTTTTCGATTTCGCCGGCAGTTTCAGCGAGGGGCTGGCTGTCGCCGCCCTGGGAGACAACTGCGGTTTTATCGATCACGAGGGAAACTGGGTGATCCAGCCCGGGTTCGAGCGGGCCATGCCGTTCAGCTGCGGGCTCTCCCTGGTAGAGCTGGGCGGCAGGGCCGCTTTTATCGACAGGCAGGGCAATCCCGTGATCAAGCCCGGGTTCGAGGCGGCTTTTCCTTTTTCGGAGGACCTGGCACCGGTGGCGGTCGACGGCAAGTGGGGCTACATCGACAAGGAGGGCGCCATGGTCATCGAGCCCCGGTTCGACCGGGCCTGGCCCTTTGTCGAGGGCGCTGCCATCGTGGCGGCAGACAACCGCTACGGCTACATCGACACCCGGGGCAGCTACCTGGTTGAGCCGCACCTGGATTTTCAGGTGATTTTCAACAGCCTTGCCGCGTTCGCCATGATCAACCCGGGCTTCCGGGCCGGGATTTTCGGCTTTGCCGAAGGGCTTGCTCCGGTACTCGTCGAGGGCAAGACCGGCTATATCGACAGGACCGGCGCACAGGTCATCGCTCCGCGGTTCAGCGCTGCCATGCCCTTTAGTGAAGGTTTCGCGGCGGTGGTTTTCCGCGGCAAGTGGGGATTTATCGACACTACCGGCGCCCTGGTAATCAAGCCCAGGTTCGATAACGCCCTGTTCTTTTCGGAAAAGCTGGCGGGCGTAGCAATCGAAGGCAAGTGGGGTTATATCGACATCAGCGGGAAGATGATCATCGAACCCCGGTTCGAGGCGGCCGGGCATTTCGACCGAGGGTTGGCACTGGTAGTGATCGATAATAAAAGCGGCTACATCGACAGGGGGGGAAAGCTAGTCTGGGAGCCCGGCCGGCAACCGGCAAAAGGAGCAAAGCAGTGAGGAGAACCGCCCACTGTTTTGCCAGATGAGAGCGAACCCGGGCTTATAATCTATTCTCCCTGGACAACAACGTATCTTCGGCAGTCTGTCTGCTCTGCTCCAGCAGACCGGCCACCACCCTGACCCGGGCGCCGTCCTTGAGCCCGTTCTGGCCCACCACCACTACCCGGTCCGTATCACAAACCGAAGACAACACCTCGACATTTTTTTCATCGCTGAACCCTCTTTCCAGCATCACCTTACGGGCCAGGGTATCCTGCTCCACAAAAAACGAGAACGGCATCCCGTTCTCATAGACCACCGCGGCCTTGGGTATCAGCAGCGCATCCCGGTGAGTCTCGGTTACGATGTGGACCGAGACGAACATCCCGGGGCGGAGCCGGTTCTCCGGGTCGCGCACGCCTACCGTAACTTTAAGCGTTCCACTCGAAGCATCCACGGCCGGGGCGAGCCTTTTGACAGCCGCTTCGAAACGCCGGTCCGGCAGGTTGTCCGTGCTGAGATAGGCTTGCTGCCCCTTCCTGATTCTGCCTATCTCCCGCTCCGGGATATGCACCACCGCTATCTTCTCCGTGATATCCACTATCCTGAACAGCGGCTTGGCCATGTCCACCAGCTCGCCTTGCCGGATGTAGCGGTTGGTCACCACGCCATCGATCGATGCACTGATCCGCGTGCGCTCTAGGTTGAGCTTGGCGGTCTCCCAGTCGATGCGGGCCTGCTCGAGCTTGAACCGTGCGTCCTCGAACTCCTGTGTGCTGGTGAGCTGCTTTTCGTGCATGTCTTTCAGGCGCTGAAAATCTGCCTGCTGCTTATCATAGTTGACCTTGGCCTTGTCGCGCGCCAGGCGGTAGTCGTCATCCTCCAGCCGGCAGAGCAGCGCGCCGCGGGCCACCCGGTCTCCCTCCTCGACATTGAGCCTTTCCACCAGGCCGGCAACCCTGGC
>JAFGTO010000403.1 GCA_016934095.1 Candidatus Glassiibacteriota bacterium | reverse complement strand
GTGTCTCTGGTGATTGATTGCATTGCCATTGGTCTCCTGCCTTTGGATGGACGATGGTTGCGGCCGCGGGAAAAGCCTCGAATCCGGGATTCAGCATACCAATGTCAGCTTGCACAGTTATGCCCGCTGGTTAATTATAAGCCCTTTGGCAGGCCAGTCAAGGGCGACCGTGCATATGCCCGGCGGAAATCCGGAGGTATGGGGACTTGTATTCGGGCGGGCTTTTGACTATGATTGTAAGGACAGTCTAGCCTAAGGTTTCAAGGAGGGATATATGCCGGAAAAATTTAGCCGCAGGCAGTTTATCGGCTGGGCGGCGGCGCTGTCGCTGCCCTCGGCCCGGGCTGCGTATCCGGCGGATGACGGGCCGGTGCTGGCAGTGGCCGACACTCCCGACCCGGCAGGGTCGGTGCGGTCGGCGATCAATGCCCTGGGCGGTATCTACCGTTTCGTAGGGCCGGGCCGGAGCGTAATGCTGCTGCCCAACCCGCAGGGGAGGCTGAGAGGTGCCAGCACCAGGCCGGAGCTGGTCGGGGAGATGGTGAAGCTCTGCCTGGCCGCGGGGGCCGCCGGTGTCGAGGTCTGTTCGATCCATGAGGCAGGACGCTGGCAGGGAACCGGGATAGATGATGCGGCCAGGCGCGCCGGCGCAGAGGTCTGGACGCCGGGAAACGAAGACTGGGTTGAGCTGGAGGTTAAAGGCGGCCGCTGCCAGCAGCGGGTAACGGTGGTGGCACCGGCTGTCCGGCGGGACGTGCTGATCAACATGCCCATTGCCAAGCACCACGGCTCCACCCGCTTCACCGGGGCGCTGAAAAACCTGATGGGCCTCAACAACGGCAACACCGGCTGGCACGCGGGCACCGATCACCTAGCCGGCAGTATTGTCGACCTGGCCAGCGTGGTCCGGCCGCAGCTCTGCCTGATGGATGCCACCGAGATGCTGGCAGAAAACGGTCCTTTCGGACCGGGCAAAGTGGTCCGGGCCAACAAGGTGATTGCGGCGGTAGACCCGGTGGCCGCCGACTCCTATGCCTGCAGCCTGCTGGGCATGAAAGCGGAAGAAGTCTCCACCATCCGCCAGGCCTGCGAAAGGGGGCTGGGCAGGATACGGCTGGAAAAGACCTCCTCTCTCGAGGGAGGCCGGGTGGAGCTCTACCGGGGGGTGGGTTGAAAGCCGCGGAAGAGCGGGAGCGCTGGCTCGGTTTCATCGAGCGGTGCTTTCCCGGAAGATACGCCGGCGGTGCCTTGCCGGAGCTCGAGCTGCTGGCCGGGGGCGGCTCGGCACGCAGGTTTTACCGGGTCGGGGGTGCAGGTCCCGGCTCGGTGCTGATGGTCAATCCCGCACCGCCGGCCGACCCCTCGGGCAGGGTGGATGAGAACGACTCTTATGTCTACCTGGCCGGGCTGCTGAGAAAGGTGGGAGCGGGCGCGCCCGAGGTCTACGGCTACGAGCGAGTGCCGGGCCTGGTGCTGATGGAGGACCTGGGGGACAGGCATCTCCGGGATCAGGTGCTGGCCCGGGGGGCAGGCTCCGCCTGGACCGGCCGGACCTACCGCAGGCTGCTGGACCTGCTGCTGGTGGTCCAGCTCGACGGCGGGGCTGTTTTCGAGCCGGAGCGGGTATTCAACCCAGCCTACGATGCCGGTTTCATGTTCGCGGCGGAGGGGCTTTATTTCGCCGAGTATTTCGTGGAGAAACATTGCGGCGCCCGGGCGGACCGGCTGCGGGATGAGCTCCGTGCCCTGGCCGGCCGGGCCGGCGAGTCTTTCGGGCAACGAGTCCTGCTCTACCGGGATTTCCAGAGCAGCAATATCATCCTCGGGCCTGCGGATGAGCTGCGCCTGCTGGACTTCCAGGGTGCCCGGCCCGGGCCGCCGGCATACGATGCAGCCAGCCTGCTCTACGATCCCTACGTAGCCCTGCCTGAGGGCCTGCGCAGCGAGCTCCTGGACTATTACCGCCGGAAGCTGGCCGGGCGCTCAGCCGGGGTGGCCCGGGAGTTCGGACTCCAGTTCCCGCTGATCGCCGCCCACCGGCTGATGCAGGTCCTGGGCGCTTACGCCAAGCTCTCCCTGGTAGACCGCAAGGACAGTTTCCTGCAGTACGTACCCTCGGCCCTGGCCGGGTTGCGCGAGGTGCTCTCGGCAGGCGTTTTCGATGATTATCCCCTGCTGCGGGCTGAGGCTGCGCGGCTCGGGTCCTAGCCTGGATTATTCACAAATTAACGTAACACTCGTAGGGGCAGACCCCTGTGTCTGCCCGTTTATTAAGAAAATTTAATGATCAAAGGGCGCACACAGGGGTGCGCCCCTACAACGAACCGATCAAGGGCAAGGCAAGCAATTCCGCACGCATTGAGTTGTCAATATTGTTATTTCAGGCACTTGCATTAGAGTAAAGAATTGAGCTGACAGCCGCCCGGAATTGCCCTTGACAGCCATATTCCCTGAAATTTGTATTTTAAACAGGCTAGTGATGAACGGAAAACAGGTGTTTCATGGAGGGAAAATGCGCAGATTGTGTTTGATAGTGGCTTTGGCGACAGCTTTGCTGGCGGGCTGCAGGAAAGAGAGACCCGGGGAAGTCGTGCCCGCCCGGGAGCCGGGACTGCATCCCACGGCCGCCTGGATCCTGGCCTGCAGGGTGGAGGGCGAGGGTTTCGGCTGCTTTCCCGGGGATTCGGCCTTTGTCAGCCGCACCGGCATGGCGGTCGAGGCCCTGGCTGGGCTGGGCGAGCTGGGCCGCCTGCAGGAGGCCGGGTCCCTGGTCTTTTGGCTCAAAGGCAGGCAGCAGCCGGACGGCGGTTTTCTCGAGGCCCGTGATTTCTACAACGGCAAGCCCCTGCCCTGGGGCTCGATGAGCGCCCTGGAGCCGACTTACTGGGCCGTGAAGACGCTGAAGCGCTTAGGCTCGGGCCCGGACCGGCCCGGGGAAGCCGTGCGCTTCATCTACGCCCGCCAGCGCGATTCCGGCGCATTCGACGCCTGCGAGGTGGGCTGGGGCGGCACCCGGGAAGCGGTCTACAGCACTTTCTGGGCGGTCGCCGCCCTGAGAGAGCTGGGCGCGCCGGTGCCCGATTCGGCCCGGGTGGTCGGGTGGCTCAGGAACATGCAGGATACCCGGAGCAGGCGCGGAGGCTTCAGGCTGAGCGTGGACAACTGGAACTTCTCCTCGGTCCCGGGCACTTTTTACGCGGTCAGCGCCCTGCACCTGCTGGGCGCCCGCCCCGGCCGGCCCGCAGAGGTGAAAAAGTACCTGCTCTCCAGCTACGGCCAGGAAGCCGATGGCGGCTTCGAGGTGGGCCTGGGAGACGACTGGAACAATTTCGACCACTACTCGCTGATGCAGGACACTTACGGAGCGGTGCGCGCTCTGGACCTGCTGGGCATGCCGCTCGCGGACGGAGATACCTCGCGGGCTGCCCGCCCGGCCTCGGACTGCGCGGACTGGATCTGTTCGGTGCAGAACCCGGACGGCGGTTTCGCCCGGGTGGGAGTTACCGACCAGACCCCGCTGGCCAGCCCCAGCGAGATGCGCGCCACCTGGCAGGCGGTGCAGGCCCTAAAGCTCCTGGGATGTCAGGTGCCCCGCCCCCAGGATGCGGTGGAGCCGGTGAACGAAGTCAGGCCGCACCTGCCTGCTTACCGCCACCCGACCATCCATAACGATGACCCGGCGGAGGTCTGGGCCTACCGCAGGATCGCCTGGCCGATCTACAGCCATTTCCTGGAAAAGACCGGCAGCCGGATCGAGGCCCTGGGCTGGCTCAGCCGCTGGGCCAGGGCTGTGGTGGGCCCGGAGAACGCCAGTTACCTCACCGGCGGCCGCGGCCTGCTGATGGGCGGCTGGGGCCAGTGCGGCCAGATGAGCCTGATGCTCCAGCAACTGGCATCCAGCGTGGACCACGCGGCCCGCTACAGCTTCGTCATCGGAGATGTCAACTGCGAGATCCTCCTCCGGGAGAAAGGCTGGGAACAGCCCCACTGGTGCCTTTTCATCCCCTTTACCAACGAGTACCCGGACCCGGGGGTGCCCTCGCCGGACGGTAAGCTCAACGGCTGGAGCCTTCTCGACTGCGTTATTGACTACAACGCCAGGGAAAAGAACCTGAACTATCCCTCGCGGACCGAGCTGGGCGACCACCTTTTCGCCAGTGTGAGGGTCGAGACCATCGACTATGACCGCGGCACCTGGGGTGTCGAATACAAGATGGACAGCCTGACCACCTACGGGAGCGAAGCGGCCGTGAGCCTATATCCGGGAGCGGGCTGGTAGAAAGGCTCCGCCGTGGTGAAACCTCGTCCGGGTCCCGGCCGTTAAATATGTTGAAAGGGCGGCGGCCAACCTCCGGGGGCAGCTTGTTCAGGCACGGGGTGAATTGGCCGCCCGAGCGCATTCCTCGCGGCTTGCCGCGGGGAGTCTTCAATTTTCCAGTTGCCAGCCGTCCTGTTTTGTATTACTTTGACTTGATCGGCCCAGCCTGCGATCTTTACGCCCTCTGAGCCCCCCCGCATGGCCAGGATCGTAATCCGTGACAATAAGGAAAAAACTAAAAAGAGTCGTTCGCTCAGTGAATTTTAACTTAAGGAGATGGAAATGAGATTTCGCTGGACAGCTTTGCTGCCGCTGGTCCTGCCGGCCCTGGTGCTGCTAGACATACTGGCGGCCAGCCGCAGCCAGATGGTCGAATATCCGAACCCCGCGCCGGACGCCTACTTCTATGAGACAGGCTCTGATACTGCCGACTACGTGCTGGCTTCGCCCGGGATCTCGGCCCAGGTCGCGATCGTGCGCAGCGACCATGCCGGGCTGAGCTGGCCGGCGGACCGGACCGATCAGCTCGACCCGGACCAGGTCGAGGACATGGTTTATGCGGCCCTGGAAGCAGACATCGATGAAGCCACCGGCTTGACCAACCTCCAGCGGGTGATCGCCGGGAAGAAGGCCGACAACGGCGATACCTGCTGGGTGGCGCTCAAGATCAACCTGGTCTACATGCCGGGAGCCAAGCACGCGCTGTCCGACCAGACAGACCAACGGGTCACCCGCGCGGTGCTGCGCTATCTGGCCGAGGAGACCGAGGCCACCCGGATCACCCTGCTGGCCTGCGGCGGATACCCCGGGCTGCAGGAGAATGAGATCTTTACCAAGAGCCAGTTCGACCAGGGGCTGGGCCGCTGGTCGGACCATTTTCCCGGTCTGCCCGAGGATTTCAGCCTGGCCGGCATGGTAGAGGAGATCCAGGCGGACAACCCCGACAAGATGCTCGACATGGTCAACCTCAACTACGATGAGCTCTACGCCAACGGCCTGGCCTACCGCGAGATGACCAGCGAGGAGCGCCGGGCCACCACCCTGGCCAAGGTTCCGGTGCCGGAGTATAACGGCATGGGCGCGCTGTATACAGACAACGTGCGGAGCGACCCGAGCTACACGCCCTGCAAGGCGATCTACATGAGCGATGTGCTGGTCAACGTGCCCAAGCTCAAGACC
>JAFGTO010000054.1 GCA_016934095.1 Candidatus Glassiibacteriota bacterium | reverse complement strand
TCCCAGCGGGCGGTGTTGGAGTATGTCAGTGTCCTCAGGCCCGGGGCCAACCTGCTGAGGAACTACCTGCGACTGTTGGCCGGGATCGCCCTGCGCCGGGGTACTAAGGTGGAGGAAGTCCTGCAGGACAAGGGCCTGCGCAGGCTGCTGCGCGACCCGCAGACCGCCCGCTCGGGCAGCAGGGAGCTGATGCACAAGCGTCTGCGCGAGCTGCGCTACCCGCAGATGCACCGGATCGGGGAGCGATTCGAGAGTGCTCGCCGGGACCTGGGACTCTCCCCGGAAGTTTCGCTCCTGCCGCCGCAGTCATTCGAGGGCGGGCGCCTGAGGCTTACTTTCGAGGTCGAAAGCCCCCGGGACCTCGAGGCCAGAGCAAAGGAGCTGCTCGAGACGGTGCGCAGCGGAAAACTCCAGGAGCTGTTCCGCTGCCTGGGCGCACCGGCAGGCCGGACCCGGGGCGCAGCGGAAGGAGAGCAGGGTGATCAGGAGTTTTGATACGCTTTACCTGCATCCGGGCCTGGAGGACCACCCGCGGGCGATGGAGCTTCTCAGGCGTATCCCATACCGCAGGCTCGAGCGTCTGGAGCGGATGCAGGAGCTGAAAGAGCGGATGAGACTGGAGCCGGAGGCTACAGTGGCCCGCGGCAAGTACAGCGCCGCCCTGGCCCCCTACCCCGGCCGGATGGTCGAGGGCTGCCCGGCCACGCCGGGAATGTGCTGCTGCCGCTACCGGGTGATAAACCTGATCATGGGCTGCCCGTTCGACTGCTCATACTGTATCCTGCAGGGCTACCTCAACCGGCCGACTATTTTCATCTACCCCGAGCTGGAAAAAATATTCGGGGAGGTAGACCGCGAGATCGCCTCCTGCAACGAATACCCCTTGCGTTTCGGCACCGGGGAGCTGTCGGACAGCCTGGCCCTGGAGCACTTTACCGGATTCGCGCACCCGCTGCTCGAGTTCTTCAGGAACCGTCCACAGTGCTGGTTCGAGTTCAAGACCAAGAGCACCCGGGTGCAGAGCCTGCTCGAATTCTCACCGGTGCCCGGGAACATCGTGGTGAGCTGGTCGGTGAACCCGCCTGGAGTCATCGGGTCCGAGGAAAGGGGCGCCCCGGCGCTCGGGTCTCGTCTGAAAGCGGCGCAGGCTGTGTCCGCTGCGGGCTACCGCCTGGGGTTCCACTTCGACCCGGTCTTTCACTACGAGGGCTGGGAAGATGACTACCGCAAGGTGGTGGAGGAGATCTACCGCAGGGTCGATCCGGGCCGGGTAGCCTGGATCAGCCTGGGGACCCTGCGCTACAGCTCCTGGCTGGCCGGCCTGCTGCAGCGGCGTTTCCAGGGGCACCGCCTGCTGGCCGGGGAGCTTTTCCCGGTCCGGCCGGATGGCAAGTACCGCTATCCGCAGCCGCTGCGGGTGGAGATCTACCGCAGGATGCACGACTGGATCCGCGCCTTTGACAGCGAGGTGTATGTCTACCTCTGCATGGAAAGCGCCGTGGTCTACCGCTGGGCCCTGGGCCGGGAGGTGGGAGGGGATGAGCTGGCTGTCGAGCGCGGATTCCCGGCCCCGCCGGGGTGGCGGGCCGGTGTGATATAGATATCTTAATGGGGCAGGGGCGGCGTATTCGGCGGATGGTTATCTTCGGGGTTCGGTGTTTCGGGCCCGGCAGGCGGCCTGCCGGCCGCTACTCGCTGTAGGCCCCCATGGCGGCGTATTTTTCGACCCGCTGGTTGACCAGCTCCTCGGGCTTGATATTGGAAAGCTGCTTGAGGTGGGTGGCCAGGCAGGTCTTGAGGCTGGCGGCGGCGGCCTCGAAATCGCTGTGCGCCCCGCCGTTGGGCTCCGGGATGATCTCATCGACAATCCCGAACTGTTTCAGGCTCTCGGCGTCGAGTTTCAGGGCCTTGGCGCTTTTTTCCTTGAGCCCGTCATCCCGCCAGAGGATCGAGGCGCAGCCCTCGGGTGAGATTACCGAGTAGATCGCGTTCTGCTGCATCAGCACCCGGTTGCCCAGTCCCAGGGCCAGGGCCCCCCCGCTGCCGCCCTCGCCGATGACCACCGAGATCAGCGGAGTGCGCAGCAGGATCATCTCGCGCAGGTTACGGGCGATGGCCTCGGCCTGGCCGCGCTCCTCTGCGCCGATCCCCGGATAGGCGCCCGGGGTGTCTATCAGCGTGATTATGGGCCTGTTGAATTTCTCGGCCATCTTCATCAGCCGCAGGGCCTTGCGGTAGCCCTCAGGGTGGGCCATGCCGAAATTGCGGAAGATTTTATCCTTGGTGTCGCGCCCCTTCTGCTGGCCGATGACCATAACAGACTGGCCGCTCAGCCTGGCCCAGCCGGCCACGATACTCGGGTCGTCGCGGAACACCCTGTCGCCGTGAAGCTCGATAAAATCCTCGAAAACCGTGTTAATATAGTCCAGCGAGTAGGGACGGCTCGGGTGGCGGGCCAGCTGCACCCGCTGGTAAGGCGTGATCTTGCGGTAAATATCCACCCGCAGGCGCTCGAGCTTCTTGCCCAGCTTCTCGATCTCCTCGTTCAGCTCCAGGTCCTCTGTCCGGGCGATCCGGCGCAGCTCTTCGATCCGCTGTACCACTTCCTGTATCGGCTTCTCGAAATCCAGGTACTGGCCGTTCATGCCTGTTCTCCCCTGTGTCCGGTTCCCGCGGCTCTCCCCGTGTGCCGGGCCTTGTCCCGCTTACAAAAAAACGGTCAGGGTTTTTAGGATAGATCCTGAGTCCCGCCCTTTCCGGTGAGACATAAAACTAACATTTTTTTAACGAAAAGGCAACAGCACGAATATTTCTCCCGGCGGCCGGGCCGCCCGGCAGATCGGAGCCCGGACCTGCCCGCTGATGAGCAGACTTGCCTCAAGGGGCCTTGCGGCTTAATTTGAAGCAGTCCGCAAGCACTCTGTCCCCCCTTTCAAAGGTGGAACGATGGCATACAGATCTTACCTGCATTTTTTGGCGGCCCTGCTCGCTGCATCGTTATTTTGCCGCCCGGCGCTGGCGGCGGAGGTTTCGCTGAGCGTGAAAGCCGACCGGCCGGAGCAGTTGTACCGGCTGGGGGAGGAAGCCGTTTTCAGGGTGGCAGTCGAGGGCCCGGGGAAGCTCGAGGGCCTGTCCGCGGTATCCTACCGCCTGAGCGAGGATGGCGAGCGCACCCTGGCCGAGGGCGGACTGGACCTGGTGAGGGGGCGCGCCGAGCTGAGCGGAAAGCTGGATCGCCCGGGTTTCCTGCGCCTGGACCTCAGCCTGCCGGCCGGGGAAGATACCCTGAGGGCCTCCTGCGCCTGCGGTTTCGCAGTGGAGGCGATCCGGTCCACCGGTGAGCTGCCTGAGGACTTCGACCGTTTCTGGCGGGAGGCGGCTGCCGAGCTGTTGAGGATACCCATCGACCCGCTGCTGGTGCCGGTACAGGCCAGGGAAAAACCCGGGGCGGCGCATTACCGGGTCAGCCTGGCCGGCGTGCAGGGGACCCGGGTCTATGGCTGGCTCAGCCTGCCCGGGGGAGCGGGACCTTTCCCCACCGCGCTTTACCTGCCCGGGGCCGGGGTGGCCGAGATCCGGGCGCCGGACGAATACATCCGGGCAGGCATGCTGGTACTGGCGATCGATGTACACGGTATCGAGCAGGGCCGGCCGGAAGAGTGGTACAGGAGCCTGAGGTGGCGGGAAGGAGGTGTCCTTAGGGATTACCCGCATTTTGGCAAGGAAGACCCCTATACCTTCTATTACCGCCGGGTCATCCAGGGGGCGATGCGTGCCCTGGACTACCTGTATACCCGTGCGGACGTGGACACCACCCGCCTGGCAGTGGTCGGCTCCAGCCAGGGGGGCGCCCTGAGCCTGCTGACAGCCGGGCTGGATAAGCGGATCAAGGCGCTTACCGCCAACGTGCCGGCCATGTGCGACCACACCGGGTCCCTGTACGGGCGGCCGTCGGGCTGGCCGCGCCTGCTGCGTGACGGCGACAGGGGGCGGGTCCTGAGGACCTGCGGCTACTATGATGCCGCCCTGGCGGCAGGCCTGATCGAGGTCCCGGCAAGGCTCGCCGTGGGATTTGTCGACCAGGTATGCGCCCCGACCACGGTCTACGCAGCCTACAACAACCTCAAAGGCCCCAAAAGCATCGACCACTTCCCGGAAATGGGGCACAGCTATGGCGAGGGCTGGCTGGATGAATCTGTCCGCTGGCTGCTGGACAGGCTGAACGAACAGGCTGCTGATTCGAGAAATTAATCAACCGGAGGCGGCAATGTCGCTGGGAGTAATCGTAGTCTCGCCCGGCTGGGTGGCCGGAGAACACATCCGGGCCTTTCAGCGTAACCCGCATACCCATGTTGCGGCCATCGTGGCCTTGCGCGAGTCGGAGAGGCTGCGGGCCGGGCAGTACCGGGAGCGCTTCGGCCTCGATTGCCGGGTCGCTGAGGATTACGGCGATGTCCTGGCCATGGAGGAAGCCCAGATCGTGACTGTCTGCTCGATCAACTGCTTCCACTATCAGCACACCCTGGCCGCCCTCG
>JAFGTO010000402.1 GCA_016934095.1 Candidatus Glassiibacteriota bacterium | reverse complement strand
CCAGGTCGAGGATGACCCGGTCGGCCGGCCTGACCAGGCCCAGTGCGACCTTGTCCCGGTAGTCCCAGTACAGGCGGCCCAGGCCTTTCCTGGCGTACTGTTCCCGCTGGTAGATAGTTTCCTGGTCCGGGTTGTTTCCGGTTACGGGCATGATGATTTGCTCTCCCCGGCGATGACCTGGCTTATGGACATGTGGTGCCTCAGGATCCAAGCGGCCGACTCCCGGGCGCCCAGGCGATGGCTCCGCTTCAGGGCGAGTCTCTTGTGCCACATTTTCGGCAGGTGCAGGAGCATATCCAGCCAGGCCCTGCAGTAAACCCTGATTAACGCCGGCAGCCTGTTGCGGTCCAGGTAACTCCAGAAACCGTCGTGCCCGGTTGCCAGCAGGTAGAATTGTACAAGGCAGCGGTAGAGGGTAAGCACGGGCAGGAAGACCAGCAGCGGCAGGGGGAAGTTTTTCACCGCCACCCAGAAGTGGTTCCTTTCCACCCAGTAGATTTTCTGCAGCGAGAACTCGCCGCCGGTCCTGGAGTAGTAATGGGTAACCTCGGCCCGGGGAGCGGCCAGCACTTTCCAGCCGGCCAGACGGAGGCGCAGCCCCAGGTCGGTGTCCTCGCAGTAGGCGAAGAAGTCCTCATCGAAGAGCCCCACCTCATCCAGCGCGGACTTCCTCAGCAGGCAGGCGCAGCCGCTGAACAGGGGGCACTCGGAAGTCTCCGCGGCCCGGGGCCGGGGCAGGCCTTTCATCCTTTGCCGCGACATGCCGTCCAGGGCGAGCCCCACTCCCAGGGAGTCCAGCACCCCCGGCCGGTTGCCATCCAGCACCAGGGATGCCACCGCTCCGGCACGGCTGTCCGCCCGGGCGGCCTCGACCATCCGGCTGATCCAGTCCGGGGCGGCTGATGCATCGTTGTTGATCAGGGCCAGGTATTCTCCCCCGGCCTGGCGGATCCCGTGGTTGTTTCCGCCTGCAAACCCCTGGTTCTCTTCCAGGCGGACCAGCCGGACCCTTGGAAAGCGCTCTTTGACCAGGGAGCCGATGTCCTGGACCGAGCCGTTGTCCACCACGATAGTCTCCAGGTCCGGGTAATCCTGGTTCTCCAGGCTTTCCAGGCAGCCTGCGAGCAGGTCCCGGTTGTCCAGGGTAACCACGATCACGGAGACCGGCGGGAGCTTATCCCGGTTTTTCATGTCCGTTCCCGTGTCTGAGGAAAAAACCGGCAGCCGAGCGGGCGAGCCTCAGGCCTGCCCGGGGACTTGCCAGGCCCTGTCCCAGGTAGCTCAGCAGGACCCGGGGCTGCAGGTAGAACTCCCTGATAAAGCGGTGCCGCCACTGCTGGAGTATCTCCGCACTCAGGCCCTGGGGCACGAACACGGTGTCCAGCAGGTTCATCCTGTCCCAGTCATCATCCAGCTCGCCGTATTGCGGGGCGATCTCATGCATTGCAGACCCCGGGAAAGGGGTCATCAACATCAGGCTCGCATCGTCCAGGGGGAGGGACTTGGCGAAATCCAGGGTACTGCGCATGGTCTGTTCGGTCTCCAGCGGGAAACCATAGATAAAGAAGCCGCGGGTCTTGATCCCCGCTTCTCTGGTCAGCTCGAGGGCCTCGCGGACCTGCTCGACCTCCGTGCCTTTTTGGGCCAGGTCCAGGATCTGCTGGCAGCCGCTCTCGATGCCGTAGGCGATCTGCCAGCAGCCCGCTTTCCTGAACAGCTCCAGGACCTCGCGGCTTACGGAATTGACCCTGGCGCTGCAGGTCCAGGTAAGGCGCAGGCCCTTCCGTATGATCCCTTCGCAGATAGCCTCCAGCCTCCTGCGGTTCCCCATGAACATGTCGTCTTCGAAGGAGACCTCCCGCACGCCGTAGCGGCCGTACAGCTCGCCCAGCACCTCGAGGACATATTCGGCGCCGTGGTACCTGATCGAGCGGCTGAAAACCGAGGTGTCGCAGAAGATACAGCGGTGGGGGCATCCCCTGGAGGTAACGAAATGGGCGGCGGGCCAAGAGCGCGACTTGAAGAATGCCGGGCGGAAGGCCTGCGGGAAGCCGCTCAGCAGGTCCCAGGCGGGCCAGGGCAGGAGGTCGATGTCTTTCAGCAGGGCCCGCGGCTCGTTCCGGACAATCCCACCGTCCCGGTCTCTCAGCACCAGCCCCGGGATTTCCCGCCAGCTCCTGTCCGGCCAGCGGTCGGCCACCTCCTGCAGGGTCCGCTCGCCTTCGCCCACCACCATGCCGTCGAATGCAGGGTAGCGCTCGAGGGTTCTTTCGGGGACCGCGGTGGCATGGGGTCCGCCCAGCAGGACCGCCGCCTCCGGCATCTCCTGCTTGATCCTGCCGGCCAGCGAGCCGGCGCGGGAGATCGAGGGAGTAGTCGAGGAGATTCCCACCACCTCAGGCCGGTGCCGGTGCACCGCTCCCATGACTTCCGCCAGCGAGAGCCTTTGCGCCGAGGCATCGCAGATGGCTGCCCGGTGCCCGCTTTCCCTGGCTGCGGCGGCCAGGAACATCAGCCCCAGGGATGGCAGGTCGGCGGCCAGCGGGGCAAGCACGCCCCCGCGCTCCTGCAGGTCGTAAGGGGGGGTCAGCAGGAGGATTTTCGTCCCTTCGCTTTTTAACGGATTTTTCATCTCGGGTAATTCACCAGGAGTGATCAGGCAACGGCCGCGACCGTTTTCAGCAGGCACTGCCGGTTATTCTTCTCCGGCTTTCTTGCTGCCGGCGGTTTTTTCGAGGGTCTCGAGCCGCTGGCTCAGCAGGGCGACCTGCTGGGCCAGGGTCTTGCGCTCCCTGTAAGACCGGCTCAGCTCCAGGGAGAACTGCATGCACAGCAGGAACAGCCCGATTATACCCAGGACCAGCACCACCAGGTTGGGGTCGGCAAGCCCCAGCTTTCCCGCCAGTCGGCCCCAGACCGGGTAGAGCAGCGGGGTGAGGAACACCGCTACCCCCATCACCAGCCATAACAGCGAGTACTTCTGCTCCATTTTAAAGACCCGCAGGAAATAGATCACTGTCAGCAGCACGGCCAGTCCCAACCCGGCGAAAAAGAGCAGCTTAAGTTCCATTGGGACACCTCTTTCTCAGCAGCACCAGGAAGATCGAGAGAGTCATCTTGATAATATAATAAATAATTCCGGGGACCCCGCTGTGGAGCGACTTGTTTTTCTGCCCGGGCCTCATCGACACCGGGACTTCCACGATGCGGAACCCCGAGCGCGGCAGCATGATCAGCACGTCCGCATCGGGGTAGTCCGCGGGGAACGCCCTGCCGCAATAGAACCCGAGCACCGCGGCATTCATGGCCTGGTACCCGGAGGTGCAGTCGCTGAGCTTGTGCCCGGTGATCACCCGGGCGATCAGCCCGAACCACCGGATACCCGTTCTGCGGAAGAAAGGCACCCTGTAGCTGTGGCCCAGGAACCGGCTGCCTATGACCAGGTCGGAGCTTCCGGCCAGCACAGGCTCCAGGAGCTTACCGGCTTCGGCCGGGTCGTGCTGGCCGTCGGCATCCAGTTGCAGCACGTAGCGGTAACCCTGCTGCAGGGCATAGAGGTATCCGGTCTGCAGCGCCGCGCCGTAGCCCAGGTTATAGGGATGTTCGAGCACCGCTGCACCGGCTTCCGCGGCTAGCCGCGATGTCCGGTCGGTGGAGCAGTCGTCGATCACCGCGACATCCAGGCCCTGCGAGCTCAGCTCCCGGACTATCGGCGCGATGCCGGCCGCTTCGTTGAACGCGGGTATGATTGCCAGTACTTTTTCGGCTTTTTGAGGGACCATTTCCTTGATCGGTCTCCTGCCGGCTGATCCCGGCAAAGAGACGGCCTCCCGTTATCGGACAATCCTCTCAGCTCGTTCCCGGAGCGTCGCCCGGCCGGCCCGGCGGGTCAGGGATCTTTCCATGATGGATGCCCTGGCGGATTGCCCCTGTGGAGCGGGACAATTTTTCCCTGAACGTGCCGAAAGCCACCCTGGGCAGATCGACTATCATCGGGTGTCCGGGCAGGGCCATGATGTTCCTGACCAGGCGCAGCCTCCTGAACTTGTTGTAACTACTGGTTATTTCGGCCCTGCTGAATATTTCGGACATGATGACCGCATTTTTTTTGTTTTCTTCAAAGTTGACGTTAAGCCTGCTCCAGTCCATACCTGCAGAAACCAGGCCACGGGCCCCGGCCAGGTCCCAGACCGGGGTGCCGGGGAAAGGGGTCAGCAGGTAGATGTCCACGAACGAGAGGCGGCTTTTCCTGATGAAACGATAGGTGTCCATCATCTCCGCCAGGGTCTCATCCGGCGAGCCGATGATGAAAGAAGCGTTGGCCCTTATCCCGGCGGAATACAGCAGCTCCACTGCGCGCCGGTTGTCCTCGACCGAGGCTGACCGGCCTTTCAGCATTTTCAGCACCCTTGAGTTCCCGGACTCCAGGCCCAGGCCCACTGAGCGGACCCCCATCTTTTTCAGCTCCGAGACCACCTCCGGGGTAACCGTGTTCGCCCGGCAGGAGCAGGTAAATTTTACCCTGCCGGCCAGGCCCCTTTTTACCACCAGCTCCGCGATCCGGGCCAGGCGCCGGTTGTCCGCCACGAAGAGGTCGTCGTAGAAGCTGATCAGCCTCGCTCCCCATTTTTCCGCCAGCTCCTCTATCTCATCCACCACGTACCCGGCTGGGAAATACCTGGGTTTGTCCCAATAGCGGCTCGAGGCGCAGAACAGGCAGCGGTAGGGGCATCCCCTGGAGGAAAAGATATAGGCGTGCCTCACCTTGCCGTGGAGATGGCGGCAGGGATGGGGCGGCTGAGCCGGGCCAGGCCCTCCGGGTGAAACCGGCGTGCGGACCAGCTCGCCGCCGCTGCGGAAAACCAGCCCCGGTATTTTTTCCAGCTCCTTGGGGGGAAACCGCTTCCCGCTGCCGATGAATACTTTCATCAGCTCGACAATGGTCGCCTCGCCTTCGCCGATGCATCCCACCTCCATCCGGGGTGTCAGGCATTCCGGCAGGACCGAGATGTGCACCCCGCCGACCATGACCGGTATCCCCCTGTCGTGGCAGTAGTCGGCGTATCTTGCGGCGTAATTGAAGTTCTGCGAGACCGCGGTGATGCCCGCGACATCCGGCCGGAAACTGTCCAGCTCTTTTTCGATGTCCCTGTTGACCAGCTTTATGCGGAAAGTGTTTGCCGGAAAGGCTTCCTGCAGGGAGGCAGCCAGGTACATCAGTCCCAGGGGCTGGTAGCGGTTCTCGATCTCGCTGGCGGGATTGACTGCATTTATGAAGAGGATTTTTATCATCTTCGATCCAGGCAGTATCCTTTGTTTTGCGGTACACCCCGTGCAAAACCGGATTGTTCACAAATTAACGTAACACTCGTAGGGGCAGACCCCCATTAGCGCTAAGTTGTTGTAACATTCCTAAGCCGGATTATTTACAATAATTCGCAAGTTCTTATAAAT
>JAFGTO010000401.1 GCA_016934095.1 Candidatus Glassiibacteriota bacterium | reverse complement strand
CGATAAAATAATGTCATCTGAAACGGACCGGCAGGTAATCTTCCAGAGCCTCGAGCATGACGGAGGTGATCTGCCCCGCCTGCCCGGGCGAGGTTATCAGCGGGCAGGCCAGCACCGCCCGGAAAACTGTCTCCCTGCTGCCGGTAAGCGCCGCTTCCACCACGAGCTCATCCTTGATAATACTGTCATACAGGGGCCCGGTCAGGCCCGGCGGGAGAAAAACCGGCGGCAACTGTTCTATCCCTGCACCGAGCAGTACCGGGGCCTCGACCACGGCGTATTCCGGCAGGTTGGCGATCACTCCGAGGTTGGGCAGGCTGGCCACGAACTCCTTTTTCTCATCGTTCGCTATGCTGCAGATGACCTGGAGGACTTCCTCCTCCGGGGGCAGGGGCATCGGCCGGATCGGCCCGGCCTCCGACGCCTCCCGGCGCACGGCATCACCCAGCTCGGCCCGCCTGAGGCGGTGCCACCGGATGTCCATGTCTTTCAGCCCGTACTGCCGCATGGTCTGCTCATCCCTGAGCAGGAAGGGAAAAAACTCACTGATATGCTCATCCCCGGGCAGGGGGAAATAACCATAGGCCTCCCAGATAGCCGTGCTCGCCGGGTATTTTTCCCGTACTCTCTCGATTTGCCTGCGGAACAGCGGGTAGACATCCTCGCCATCCGCGCTCATCTCGAGCAGCCAGACCAGGTGGTCGACACCCGCAGCCTTGATTTTCAGCGAGCCCTCCGGCAGCCCGAGGAAACCATTGCCGATCATCCTCCTGAAATACGGCGGGCCGTCGCAGAAGCCGATCACCTTGACTTTTGACTCGGCCGAGACCGCGCGGCACAGGGCAGCCATCGGGTTGGTATAATTGAGCAGCCAGGCCTCCGGGCATCTATGTTCCATCTCGCCGGCGATTTTCAGGAAGATCGGTATATGGCGCAGGGCGCGGAACACGCCCGAGGGCCCGGTGGTATCGCCCCAGGAGTGGTGGTAGCCGAAACTCATGGGGACCTCTATCTCCAGCTTCCGGGCTTCCCGGTCATCGGCCGCCACCGTGCAGACCACGAAGTCCGCCCCGTCCAGCGCCGCGGCAAGGTCGGCGGAAGCCTCTATTTTCAGCCCGTAACCGTTGTCCCTGACCAGCTTACGGGCGTAGCCCTCGACCAGCGAAAGCACCCCGGGGGCGACATCCATCAGCACCAGCGTCGCCTCCTCGAACCCGGGGTCCAGTACCAGGCTACCGAGCAGTCCCCTGGTAAAGATTGCGCTGCCTGCACCGACCAATACGATCCGCTTGTCCATCCGGTCTCCTTATCCTCCCGTGCCGCCGGCTGCTTCCGACTTAAGAGAAAACGAACAAATCAGCAGGCGCCAATGTATGGTTACTGAAAACAGTGTTGTTTCGACTGTGCCTGGCAACCCGGGCAGGTCTTCGACAAAGTACCGGCCGGGCCGATACTGACATCATAAGCAGGCCGGGGCAACCGGTTAACGCCAGGCCGCGGCGTGGGCGACCCAAGAAAACGCCGGCCTGAATATATAACCGTTCCGGGTAAATTTAAAGGGGCGTTGAAAAAATACCTCAACGCCCCGTGGGGAAATTTATTGTTTCATGGGCTGTCAAGGGCAAGGCAAGCCGTTTTCAGTGTAACTGTAAGAATCCCTATATGTTATGCAATTAATGTCTTCTTACCACATGTTGTACCAAGAGTGGAAACGGCCCTTGACAGCCGTTATACCCGAAATTCTTAATATTTCGACAAGCTTATAAATATATTTACGGTTGACCTGTTACCTGAAACGGGGCGAAGTCATTTCGGGAACGGACCGGAGCCATCTCGGAGGAAACTTGGTTAAAAGCCGCAAGTTCGTGCTTAATTGTGAATTCGAGCTGTTCGGCGATGAAGTGGACAACGTGGTCGCTACCTGCGAGCAGTTGAATGTCCATACGGAGGACGATTCGATCCAGGGAGCGATGAAGAAGCTGGCCAAGGCCGCGGTGTTTTTCTTCGACACGGCCGAGAGCCGATACCAGCTTGAAGAAGTGCTCGGCGAGCTGGTCCGCCGAAGCAGCCGCAGATCATAGGGCCTTTTTCAAACAATCCAGCAGGTAAGTTATCTGGTCCGCCGTGTGGGCGGCACTGACTGTCAGTCGGACCAGCCCTCCCGGAGGACTCCCCGGGTAGTTCCCGTACGGCGCCAGGACGTTCATGGCAAACAGCCTCTCGCTCAGGGCCTGCGTTTTTCCCGGGCTGTCGAACCAGACCGGGATGATAGGGACCGGAGTGTGCTCCACGGCCAGGCCCAGGCTCCCGACCCCCTCTTTCAGCCTGGCGGTGTTACGGTGCAGGCTCCCGACAAGGGAAGGTTTATCTGTGGCGAGTTCCAGGGCTGCGCGGGCTGCGCCCAGTACCGGTGCAGGCGGGGGTGTGGAGGCAAGGTAGACATTGGAGCGCACCCGCAAGTCCTCGACCAGCCTGCGGCTTCCCGGCACGACTCCCCCGGATGAACCGAAAGCCTTGCTCAGGGTGGTGCAGGAGAGCACCCGCGGATCATCCACCCGCCAGTACTCCGCCGTGCCCCTGCCCCTTTCGCCCACGACCCCGAAAGCGTGGGCTTCATCCAGCAGGACCAGGGCATCCCGCCCGGCCAGCCGGTCCAGCACCTGCGGCAGGGGCAAAAGCCTTCCGGT
>JAFGTO010000400.1 GCA_016934095.1 Candidatus Glassiibacteriota bacterium | reverse complement strand
CTGGAACGGTTATGCGGAGAGACGGCTTGCGCTATGCGGTAATTTCCGATATCCACGGTAATCTCCAGGCCCTGGAGGCTGTCCTGGAGAAAATTGACCGGCTCGAACCCGACCGGGTTATCTGCCTGGGCGATATCGTGGGCTACGGCGCCGACCCCTCGGCTTGCATCGAGCTGGTGCGAGCCCAGTGCTCGGCCGTGATCATGGGCAATCACGATGCTGCGGCGGTGGAGCGGACCTCCATCGCTTTTTTCAATCCCGTGGCCCGGGAGGCCGCCCTCTGGACCAGGGAAGTGCTGAACGCCCGGGAAAAAGAATACCTCAAGCAGCTCCCCCTGACCGCGCAGATGGAAGGGTTCGAGATAGTGCACTCCTCTCCGGACGACCCGGAGAAGTGGCATTACATGCACTTCAGTGAGGATGCCGAGGGCCAGTTCGGGTATTTCGAAGGGCAGCTGCTGTTTTTCGGCCACACCCACTGTGCCGTGGTGTTCGAGCTCGATTCGGACACGCTTGTCGAGCGCTGGCCGGATGATTTCAGGCTGAGGGACGGCAGCCGCTACATGGTCAATGTAGGCAGTGTGGGCCAGCCCCGCGACGGTGAGCCCGGTGCCTCTTTCGCGGTCTTCGACTCCCTGGCCGGGGAAATCGCTTTCTACCGTCAGCCGTACGACATAGCCACGGCCGCGGAGCGCATCCTGGAGGCCGGCCTGCCGGAGATGCTGGCTTCCCGGCTGGCAGTGGGCAGGTAGGATTGCTATGGGATACAACATACTGCTGGTCAACTGGCGCGACATCGCCCATCCGGAAGCCGGCGGGGCCGAGGTGCACGCCCACGAGATCTTCCGGCGCCTGGTCCGCATGGGACACCGGGTGAGTTTCCTTTGCGCGGCCTGGCCGGGCTGCGAGCCGCAGGCCGAGATAGATGGTATCCGGGTCAGCAGGGTAGGGCGGAACCTGACTTTCAACTATACCGCGGCCCGCATCTTACGCGGCGCAATGGATTTCGACATCCTGGTCGAGGACGTGAACAAGATACCTTTCTGCGGGCCCTGGGTCAGCAGGCTGCCGCGCCTGGTCCTGTTCCACCACCTGTTCGGCCGGACCATCTTCCGCGAGGCGGTGGCCCCGGTGGCGGCCTATGTCTGGCTCTGGGAGCAGATGATACCTCTGATCTACCGCAGAGAGCACGTACAGGCGGTATCGGTCGACACGGCCGAGGAGCTGGTAAGCCTGGGTTTCGACAGGGACAGGGTCAGGGTGGTGTACAACGGCATCGACTCATCGGTTTACAGCCCCGCGCCTCCCGGCCAGAGCGGGCCGCTCGACCGGCCCTATATCCTTTACATGGGCCGTGTCAAACGTTACAAGCGCCTGGACCTGATCCTGGAAGCTTTTTCGATAGCCGCGCGCTCAGGCCTGGATCCCGGGGTGCGACTGGTTTTCGCCGGGGGCGGGGATGATTACCCGCGGCTGGAGCAACGAGCCGCAGCGCTCGGTATCTCTGACAGGTGCACTTTCTCGGGCCGGGTTTCCGAGGAGCGGAAAATCACCCTGCTGCGCCACGCCCTGGCCGTGGCCAACCCCTCCCCCAAGGAGGGCTGGGGGATCACCAACATGGAGGCCGCCGCCTGCGGGACACCGGTGGTGGCCAGCCGCTCCCCGGGGCTGAGGGAGTCCGTGCGGGATGGGATCAGCGGTTTCCTTTTCGATCCCGGGGACGTGCAGGCTTTCGCCGGCAAGCTGCTGGCAGTGGCCGGCGACAGTGAGCTGCGCTCCAGGCTGGGCGCCGGGGCGCGCGAGTTCGCACTCGAGTTCAACTGGGATAAATCGGCGGAGCGGACCCTGGAACATATTGCGGATATCGTGGAGAAAAGAGTATGAGCAAAAGCGTCGGCGGAAGGGCGGAGGGGCTGATCAAGCACGGTACCGTGCTGCTGGTGGCCACCGTGTTGACCGGCCTGAGCAACACGCTGTTCAATATCGTGATGGGACGCATGCTGACCACCGAGGATTTCGGCGACTACTACGGCCTGGTCTCTCTGTACATGATCCTGGTGCTGCCCCTGGGGGCGGTGCAGACAGTCACCGCGAGATATGTCTCCGCCCTGGAGGGCCGGAGGCTGCTGGGACATGCGGCAGCCCTGCTGCGGCGCTCGGTGGTCAAGCTGAGTATCATGGCCGCGGGCGTGGCAATCGTTTTCCTGGTTTTCGGACCCCTGCTGGCCGATTACCTCAATGTCCACAGCCTGGTGGCGGTCTATGCGGTAGGGCTGGCCGTGGCCCTGGCCATGGTAAGCCCGGTTTTCTGGGGAGCTCTGCAGGGGTTCCAGTTCTTTTACCACTATGCCGCCAACCAGCTCGCGGCCACGCTGGCCAAGCTGGCCGGCGGGATCCTGATGGTCTGGCTGGGCTGCGAGGTCGCCGGTGCGGTGGGCTCGCTGGTGCTGTTCCAGGCCGCTATCATCCTGGTGGCGCTGTTACCGCTGAAAGTGGTCCTGCTGAAGCTCAGCGGCGGCGACCAGGGAGTGGACAGCCGCCCCCATTACCGCTTCCTCTGGTCCGTGCTGGTCTCGCTGCTGGCTTTCGCCGTTTTCAGCCAGGCGGACATCCTGACCGCCAAGCACTTTTTCGACCGCACCCTGGGCGGCGAATACGGACTGGCCAAGATCATCGGGAACGCTTTCCTCTTCGTGCCGATCGCACTGAGCACGGTGATGTTCCCCAAGGTCAGCCAGCGCACGGCCTCGGGACAGCCTGGGACCTTGCGCCTGCTGAACACGACCCTTGTCTATTGCATCCTGCTCTGCGGCCTGGCTATTTTGGTCTGCGCCGCTGTCCCGGGGCTGATCCTGGGGCTGCTCTTCCCGGAAGCCACCGATGCGGCCAGGGAGCTGGTGCGGATTTTCGGCCTGGGGGTCACCCCGGTGGCTCTGCTGCACATCCTGATAAATTACCTGCTGGCCAGGGGAAGAAGCGGGTTCCTCTATCTGCTGCTGCCGCTGGCCCTCTGTTACGTGATCGCCCTGCAGCTGCTGCACGGCAGCCTGGCCGCCATCATCTGGGTCATGGCCTCTTTCGGCCTTGGGACTTTTATCGCGCTCTATCTGGTAGTGCTCAGCGGCGAGCGCTCTGTCGAATTGACGCAGTAAGCAGGTCATCGGGCCATGCGGCCCGCGATGGCTGCAACCAGGAGGTAGCTGCCCCGAAATGGAGAACAAGCCACGTTTGTCGGTAATCATGCCCGCGTTCAACGAGGGAGAGAACATCTATGACAACCTCCGGGAGGCTGCGGCCAGCCTCGAGTCCCTGGACGTTTCTTTCGAGATCGTGCTGGTGGATGACGGCAGCTCGGACAACACGCTGGAGGAGGCCCGCCGCGCCGCAGACAGCGACACCAGGATCAGGATAGCCCCGAATTACCACAACCTCGGCAAGGGCTGGGCCCTGAAGACCGGGTTCCACCGCTGCCGCGGAGAAGTGGTGGCTTTCCTGGACGCAGACCTGGACATTCCCCCGGCCCAGATGGGGCTGCTCCTGCAGGAGCTCGATTCCGGAAACCACGATGTGGTGATCGGCTCCAAGCTCCACCCGGAGTCCCGTCTCGCCTACCCATTCTCCCGGAAGCTGTTCTCCCTGTGCTACTTCCTCTTCATCAAGCTGCTTTTCGGCCTGCCGCTGCGGGATACCCAGACCGGGATCAAGCTCTATCGCCGGGAGGTGCTGGCGGAGATTTTTCCGCACATCCTGGTCAAGAAGTTCGCTTTCGATGTCGAGATCCTGGCCCTGGCGCACCACCAGGGCCGCCGGATCGCCGAGGTCCCGGTAATCCTCGATTTCCGCCGGGGCCTGCATTGGGGCAGGATCCGCCTGGCCGATATCTACCAGATCCTGCTGGACACCCTGGCGATCTACTACCGCCTGAGGGTCCTGGGCTATTACGACCGCGAGCTGCCGGTTATCGACAGGCCTCCCCGGGTCTCGGTGGTCATTGCCGTGGGGCCGTACAACGACAACCTGAAGGAGGCGGTCGAGGCCTGCCTGCGCCTGGATTACCCGGACTTCGAGGTGCTCGTTTTCCCGGATGAGCCGTTCGACTGGCCCGACCCGCGTGTGCGGGTGGTCGCCACCGG
>JAFGTO010000399.1 GCA_016934095.1 Candidatus Glassiibacteriota bacterium | reverse complement strand
TCCCTGCCTTCGGGCGCATACATCGGTGTGTACCTGCATTTGAAAAGATAGCGATGGATTTCACGAATAATCCGGGTTAAATTCTAGCAGGAGACCATTATGCCGAGACGCACCTTGCACCTGTTCCTGATTTGCCCGGCCGTATTTCTGCTAACCTGTAACAGGAATACTCCCGCTCCTTCCCTGCAGTTCACGCATCTCGTAGTGGATGAGACTCCCCTGCAGGAAGGCTGGGGCGGCATGGATGACTGCAACGTTGTCGATTTTGACGGGGACGGCGACCTGGACATCTGGTTCAGCGGCAACACCGATCTTAAGCCGGGCAGCCGGGAGGCTTACCTGATTGAATGGTACAGGAACCCCGGCCGGCCGGACGCAGCCTGGGAAAGGCTCAAAATCCATCCGGGCAATTACCTGGGCGCAACCGTGGGCGATGTGGACGGCGACGGCGACCGGGACATCATCTCCGGCCGGGACTACGGGACCGGACGGTTTGTCTGGCTGGAAAACACCGGGGACTTCCAGCAGGATTGGCCCGAGCATTCAATCAGGGAAGACATGCCCTTTCACCCGGATGAGGTCCATACAGGCGATTTGAACCGGGACGGCAGGATCGACATCGTTACCGCAACCTTCCGCACACATCTGTTTTTCCTGCCCGGCCCCAAAGACCCCAGGCAAGGCCCCTGGGACCTGCACCTGGTAGCTTCGAGCGAAGAAGAACACGGAGGGGCCGCCCTGGCGGACCTTGACCGGGACGGCGACCGGGACATCGTCTGGGGCAATGCCTGGTATGAAAACCCCGGAGACCCGGCGCAGACTCCCTGGACAAGGCACGTCATCGACCCCGGCTGGACCACCGGCACCAAGGTCGCAGTCGGCGACCTCACCCACGACAGCAGGATGGAAATCGTGCTCAGCGGGGAGGAAAGCAGCGATGGTATCGCCTGGTACAGGGCCCCGGAGGACCCCGGAGAGGCGGCCTGGACAAGGTATCTGATCAACGGGCAATACCAGAAGGTCCATTCGCTGCAGCTGGCGGATTTCGACCTGGACGGCGACCTGGACCTGCTGGCGGCGGAAATGCACCACACCGAGGGGCAGCACCGCGTTACAGTCTTCGAGTGCCTCGACATCCAGCGCAACCTCTGGAAAGAGAACGTGGTGGCTGTCACCGGGTCGCATAATGCCAAGGTCGGAGATGTCAACGGGGACGGCCTGCCGGACGTGGTCGGGAAAAACTGGGGCGGAGACCTCAAGGCGGAAATCTGGCTGAATGCTACGCCGGCGGCTTCCCGGCTGACCATGAACAACTGGACCTACATCCAGGCGGACAGCGGGCGGGCCAAGTGGGGCGATTTCAATCAACCGGAGTGGATGAAATATTTCGGCCTGGCCATGGGCGACCTTACCGGCGACGGCTGCGAGGATATCGTCTCTGGCCGGTATTTCTACCGCAGTCCGGGTGGGGGCCTGACCGGGACGTGGCAGAGGGCCGATTTCGGCTTCAACGTGGACGGCAACTTGATTGTCGATGTGGACGGGGATGAATTCGCGGACGTGATCGGCGAGGCATTACCGGACGTATTCTGGCTGGAGGCCGGAGACTCGCAGTGCAGCACCTGGAAGGCCAGGAAAATCGGATCGGTCCCGGCCACGGAACATGTCAACGGCCAGGGCTACAGGGTCGCCCAGCTTATCCCCGGCGGCCGGCCGGAAATCATCCTGGCCGGAGGGGAAGACGCAAATGAGATATATTTCTTCGAGATCCCGGAAAAACCTGACAGCGGCGACTGGCCCCGGACCTTGATCACCGCGGAAGCCACTGACGAGGGCATCGGCCTAGGCGATATGGACGGCGACGGGGACCTGGACCTCTGCAGCGGGGACGTGTGCGGCGGCGGAAAAAATGTAGCCTGGTGGGCCAACCCGGGGGATGGCTCAGGGGACTGGAAAAAATATGTCATCGGTACATGTTATAACTGGCCGGACCGCATGGAAGCGGCCGATATCAACGGCGACGGGCGGCCGGACATCATCCTCAGCGAAGAATGGGTCCTGGACGGCTGCCACGTTTTCTGGTATGAACAGCCTGATGCCGGGCCCTGCCGGCCGGGCTGGACGCGCCACCTCATCACCGAGCAATATACCACCAATTCCCTGGATGTAGCCGATGTCGACAGGGACGGCGACATCGACATCATCACGGCAGAACACCGCGGCACCGAGAAGCTGGCGATCTGGGAAAACCTGGACCGTGGCCGTGCCTGGGTGGAACACGTAATTTCCTGCAGCAGGGAAAGTCATCTGGGAGCACAGACAGCGGACCTGGACAACGACGGGGACCTGGATCTGGTGAGTATCGCCTGGGACGATTACCGATACCTGCACCTCTGGAGAAACGATGCAAAGTAACAAATCCCCTGCAGTTAACATTAAAGAAGTGGGAAAAGTGTCTCTTTTTTCCTGCTCAGACCCAGACAGCTCTTGATTCTTGTGCTGGGAACGGATAATTTATCCCGGAAAAAATGCAAACCTCCCGATCCGGGATCAAAACGTAAATTATTTACCCTTTTTCAGACCTCCCGGAGCTATTCTCTGCCATGTCGAAAGTCATCAGGTTTTTCAGGTTCCTGCACGATTTCAAGAAAGGGAGCTCTTTCCCCAGGGTGGCCAACTACGAGATCACCTCTAGGTGCAACCTCAGCTGCGAGCATTGCTACTGCAAAAAGAATCCCGGAGCGCAGGATCACCTCTCCGATGAACAATGGAGCGAAGTGTTCACCGAACACAAGGCCCGGGGAGTTACTTTCTCTTTCCTCACCGGTGGTGAACCGACGCTCAGGATGCCGGTCATCGAAGCGGCGGACCACATTTTCAACGGCCTGGCAATCGCCTCGAACGGCGTGATAAAAGTCCCGGAGCAAATCCGGAGGAGGCTCTTTATCAGTCTGGATGGTCCCCCTGAGGTTCACAACAGGATCAGGGGTAAGGATGTTTTCGACACGGTAATGAACAACATCGCCGGAGACAGGAGGGTTATCGTCTCGCCTACCCTCTCGACCACGAACTATGAGCATATCGACGAGCTGATCAGGATAACGCGCGAGTCAGGAGTCGAGGGTATCTCCTTCAGCCTTTATACTTCACATGTCAGAACCGACGACCCTCTCCTGCTCAAGGGAGAAAAGCTGGAATGGGTAATCGAGAAACTGCTGGATGGCTGGAAAAAAAACAGGAAGCTATTTTTCATGACTCCTTATATCATCAATCTCCTCAGAAACAAGCCGCATAAAAACGAGTGCTTTTTCAGGGGCTCAAACTTTATCTCTTTCGATGCCCGTATGCAGGAGAAAAAACCCTGTGTCCTGGGGGCGGGGGTCAATTGCGCCACTTGCGGCTGCATCGTGCCGATGATCAGCTATGCACTCAAGAAGATGAACCTGCGGTCCTGGTTCATGCTCAACCGCATGTTCCCGACAAGATATTTCAAAGCCTGATCCCTCCCTCCAGACCCTGCCGACCGGACCAAACCCGCAAGAAGCCTTTCCCTGTGCGGTAAGCGTAGCAGACGGTTCCTTCCTGATCCGGGGAGTGCAGTCCTGCGAACAGACTCTCGAGCTCAGCCACATCTCTACAGGACCAGGAAAACCACTGTCCCGGGGGAAGCCTGTAGGCGTGTTCGCCACCCACTCGCCCGTGCTGGACCTCAAGTGCTTCGTTCCGTATAAGCGTGTAATATTAAGGGTTCAGGGTATAAAGGCTGTCAAGGGCCGTTTCCACTCTTGGGACAACGACATGCAGCAAGAGAGTATTAGTCGCATAACATATTCGATATTTTAAAGTTACAATGGAAACGGCTTGCCTTGCCCTTGACAGCCCATGAAGCAATAGATTTCATCACGGGGCGTTGATGTCTTTTTTCAACGCCCCTCTATACCTGCGACAAGAAAACCGAGGTGTTCAGGCTGCCGGAATGGGCGAGGAATTTCATCGAGAGGAGGAACAGGAAGAAAACCGGGGTGGACGAGCCGGAGAAGCAGTAATCCTCGTTTCTCATCAGGGCCGGTCCTGAAGGAAGTCCTGCTGCAATCCTGGCCGATAACCCTATTGCATGACCGGCTCTTTCTTCCTCGAATGCCTGAGCCAGGACTGGAAATTGTCCATGTAGAGGAAGAAAACCGGGGTGACGAACAGGGTCAGGAACTGGCTGAACACCAGGCCGCCGACCACAGCCAGGCCGAGAGGCTGGCGCGCTTCGGCGCCTGCGCCCAGGCCCAGGGCGATGGGCAGGGTACCCATCAGGGCGGCCATGGTGGTCATCATGATAGGCCTGAAGCGGATAATGCAGGCCTGGTAAATGGCCTCCACCGGGGACTTGCCCCCATCCCGCTGGGCTTCGAGAGCGAAGTCGATCATCATGATCCCGTTCTTTTTCACCAGTCCCACCAGCATCACCACTCCCACGAAAGCATACATGTTGAGGTCCACCTTGAACGCCATCAGGGTAACCAGCGCCCCGAAACCGGCAAAAGGCAAGGCCGAGAGAATGGTCAGGGGATGGATGAAGCTTTCGTAGAGGATCCCCAGCACCAGGTAGATCACCAGCACGGCCAGCACCAGCAGCAGGCCCATACCGGCCAGGGATGACTGGAAAGCCTCGGCTGTGCCCTGGAAGCTGGTGATGATGGTCGGGGGGATGACCTCCGCGGCCAGCTCCTGCACCTGGGAGACCGCATCTCCCAGCGAGAAGCCCGGTGCCAGGTTGAAGCTGAGGGTCACTGCAGGCAGTTGCCCGGAGTGGTTCACGCTCAGTGGGCCGAGGTCCTTGCTCAGCCTGGCCACCGTGCTCAGGGGCACCAGGATGCCTTTTTTCGAGCGGATGTAGAGCAGGGAGAGCGCAGAGGGATCGAGCTGGTATTCGGGCTCCACTTCCATGATCACGTAGTAAGTGTTGTTCGGCGCATAGATCGTGGAGATCTGGCGGTCGCCGTAGGCGCTGTAAAGCGCGCTCTCAACCTGTTCGGCTGAGACTCCCAGGCTGGAAGCCTTGTCCCGGTCGATCTCCACGTTGACCTGCGGGTTGGTGATCTGGAGGTCGCTGGTTACATCCTGCAGGATGGGGATGGCCCGCATCCGCTCTTCCATGATCTGCGAGTAATGGTACAGCTCGTCCGTGTCCGCGCCCTGCAGGGTAAACTGGTACTGGCTCTTGGTGAGACGACCGCCGATGCGTATGGCCGGCGGGTTTTGCAGGAAGACCAGCATTCCCGGCACCACGGCCAGCCTGACACGAAGCTGCTGGATCACCTCATCCACCGGGAGCCTCTCGTTCCTCGGTTTCAGGTGAATGAACATCATCCCGTTGTTGGCGCCGGTGAACCCGCGGGATCCGGCGCCGGACATGAAAGATTCGACGTTCGGGTCCCGGGCCACGATATCCGCCACCGCTTTCTGGTGGCTGACCAGGTCATCGAAAGAAATACCCTGCTGGGCCTCGGTCATCACAAAGATCTGGCCGTTGTCTGTGTCCGGCAGGAAGCCCTTGGGAATGACCAGGAAGAGGTAGACCACGGCCAGCAGGATAATCGCCGAATAGAGCATGGTGAACCGCTTATGGTCCAGCGACCACCTGAGGCCCCGGCCGTAAATCTCCAGCATCCTGCGGAACACTCCTTCGGAAGCCTGGTAGAGATGGCCGTGGCGCTGCCCGGATTCCGGCTTGAGGAAGCGGCTGCCCATCATGGGAGTGAGGGTCAGGGAGACGAAGCCGGAGATGAGGATGGCCGCGCTGATGGTTACTGCGAACTCGTGGAAGAGCCTGCCCAGGATCCCGCCCATCAGCAGGACGGGGATAAAGACGGCGGTCAGGGAGAGGGTCATGGAGAGGATGGTGAAGCCGATCTCGCGGGAGCCGTCGAAAGCCGCCTGCATGGGACTTTTGCCCATCTCCATGTGCCGGACGATGTTTTCCAGCATCACGATAGCGTCATCCACCACGAAGCCCACCGAGAGGGTAAGTGCCATCAGGGAGAGGTTGTCCAGGCTGTAGTCCATGAGATACATCACCGCGAAGGTGCCGACCACGGACAAGGGGAGCGCCAGGCTGGGGATCAAAGTGGCGGAGAGGTTGCGCAGGAATAGGAAAATGACCAGCACCACCAGGCAGAGAGTCAGGTAGAGCGTAAACTTGACGTCCCTGACCGATTCCCGGATCGAATCCGACCGGTCATACAGCAAGTTCAGCGTAACCGCCGGCGGAAGCTGCTGCTGGAAAGCAGGCAAGAGGGCGCGTACCGCACCGGCCACCGCCACGGTGTTGGTTCCTGGCTGGCGCTGGACTGCCAGGACTATGGACCTCTGGTTGATAAACCACGAGGCGGTCTTGTCGTTCTCGACTCCGTCCACTACCCGGCCGAGCTCTCCCAGGCGTACCGGCCTGCCGTCCAGGTAGGAGACGATCACCGGCTCATAGGCCTCGGCCCTGGAGAGCTGCCCGGTGGCCTCCACGGTGAAAGCTTTGTACGGGCCGTAGAGCGTGCCGGTGGGCAGGTTGACATTGGCGCTGCGCACCGCGTCGGCCACCTCGTCTATGCCGATGCCCCTGGAGGCCAGGACCCTGGGGTCGAGGTAAATCCTCACGGCGTATTTCTGCGCCCCGTAAACCATCACCTGGGCCACGCCGCTGACCATGCTGATCCGCTGAGCCATCATGGTCTCCCCGTACTCGTTGAGCTGAGACAGGGGCAGCGTGGGCGAGGTCAGCGCAATGTAGAGGATCGGCTGGTCTGCGGGGTTGACTTTCCTGAAGGAGGGGGGCGAGGGCATGTCCCTGGGCAGCTGCCTCTGGGTCAGGGAAATGGCCGACTGCACGTCCTGGGCCGCTGCATCCAGGTCCCGGCTGAGGTCGAACTGCAGGGTGATAGTAGTATAACCCTGCGAGCTGGTGGAAGTCATCGAGGAAAGGCCGGCGATGGTCGAGAACTGCTTTTCCAGGGGCGTTGCCACTGCGGAGGCCATGGTTTCCGGGCCTGCGCCGGGAAGCGCGGCCGAGACCTGCAGGGTCGGGAAATCCACGTTGGGCAGGTCGGAGACCGGGAGCTGGCGGTATCCGGCGATGCCGAAAATCAGCACGGCCAGCATGATCAGTGTGGTGGCGACCGGACGGCTGATGAAAAGTCCCGAGAAACTCATTGGCCGCCCGCCTTCTCAGTCCCCGGCTCACCGGTTTCCTCTACTTTGGCCCCGGGATAGAGCCGGAGCTGACCATCCGCAACCACGACCTCGCCGGGCTGGAGACCCTCTTGTACCACGGTCTGCTCGCCAGCCACATAGCCAACCGCCACCGGCCGGGATTCCACGGTCTTATCCGGCCTGATCACGAAGACGTACTCGCCCTCCTGGCCCGACTGCACGGCCCTGGTGGGCACGACCACGGCATCCCGGATCAGCCTGAGCACCAGGGAGACATTGACAAACTCGCCCGGCCAAAGCAGCTTGTCCCCGTTGGCGAAAACGGCTTTCAGGGCGATGGTGCCGGTGGACTGGTCGACCGCGTTGTCGACAAAGCTCACCCGGCCGGTCTTGGGCTCGGCATCCTGGAGAAAAGCCCTGACCTCGAGCGCGCCCTCGTGGAAGCGGGTCAGGATGCCGGTCAGATGCTGTTCCGGGACAGTGAACCTGACATAGACCGGCTCCACCTGGTGTATGACCACCAGCGGGCTGTCGCTGTTGGCTTTGATGATGTTGCCCTGGTGAACCAGCAGCCGGCCCGTGCGGCCGGCCAGCGGGGCACGGATGAGGCAGTAATCCAGGTTGATCCCGGCATTATCCAGCGCGGCCCTGTCCGCCCTGACCGTGGCTTTGAGCGCTTCCGCCTCGGCCAGCATCTGGTCGTACTGCTCCTGGGTGAT
>JAFGTO010000398.1 GCA_016934095.1 Candidatus Glassiibacteriota bacterium | reverse complement strand
GATTTTTTCTCGTGCCTGGCGTGCTCGACCGCCCCGTAGATGCCTAGCGCCGTGAAAACCAGGGTCCAGCCGGGGTTGCCGTACTGCCAGCCGAAATAGCCGGTGTAGAACGGTATGTTGTACTGGAGATAGACCTTGATATTCGCTGCCAGGTCGCTCAGCGAGGCGATATTCGCCTTCTGGGTGATCATCTGCCAGACCTGGCGGGGCAGGATGCCGTAGGCGCTGCCGTACTGCTCCCTGCCTATCACCGCCCAGAAAGCCTTGAGGGTCTCGGGCTGCCCCTCGTTGATCGGCGGGTTCAGCCCGGAGCGGATCAGCAGGTAGAGGTGGACACTGAACCCGAGCAGGAAAAGCCCCAGGGCCGCTCCGAAAAAGCCCAGCGCCTTCCTTTGGTAGGCCCAGTAGACAGAGCCGGCCGCGATTAACAGGCCGAAAAAGAAGCTGGATGAGCTGGCCACGTACTGGTTGATGCCGAACACTATGTCCAGCAGGGCGGCGGTTACCCGGTAGCCGGCGACAAACAGCCCCGCCTCGGAGAAGTCCCTGATGCTGAGCCGCTCGGCCACCGCACTCAGGTCGAGGCCTTTCATCACCATGAGGTAGAATCCCAGGAAAGAGCCGAGCACCGAGCACCAGTATTTCCAGTTGCGGCGGTCGTGGAGCAGGGTGTAGGCTATCACCGCAGGAGCGACCAGCAGCACGATCAGGTGGTTGGCGATGGAGAGGGAGACGATGTAGACCACCAGCAGCAGGATGTTTTTGATCCTTTTGGATTCTTTGAGCGAGCCCATGTAGATCATCAGCCAGCCGCAGAAGAAGATAGTGGTGGTGGCGACGGAGTAGACCTCGAACTCGGTGGAGTTCGACCAGACCGTGTAGAGGAAGGGTGGTATGATGGAGCAGGTGAAGGCACCGGCGCTGACAACCAGGCGGGCGCCGGGTTTTTCCGGGTCATCGACCATGGTTTCGAGGATTTTTACCGCGATCAGGCAGATCAGCAGGCCACTGAGGGCGCCGGAGAGCACCGAGACCAGGTTGAGCCTGGCGGCGATTTCCCCGTGCACCGGCAGGACTGCGAGCACCCTGCCGATGAGCACGAACAGCGGGGTCCCCGGCGGATGGGGGACACCCAGGCAATAGGAGGCGGCGATGAACTCCCCGGCATCCCAGAAAGTGACCGATGGGGCCATGGTCAGGACATAGAAGACCAGGACAAAAAGGAAACTCAGGGCTGCAACCAGGTAATGCTCTTTTTTGTACATACTTTCCACCGTCATTCGCTACGGTCATCCGACCGTGAAGTGATAGATTCTTTGAAAGGGCCCGGCTGAAAAAATCGGTGGGGATTAAAACAACTTATCAAACTAATTAATTATGAATTTGCTATCAAGTAAATATTCTAGGGCAGTGCTTCGTTGCGGGGGGCGGGCGGGATGGGGATTTCAGGCGGAGGTCCCTTAAAAAGTGGAGCCAGGCTGTTGCGGAGCCGCACCCGAGAGGCTGTATCTTACCGGCAGCTTCCGCCGGTTGTCCGTAAGGCCCTTTAATTGAAGGCTGCCGGCTTTTCAGGGAAGGGGGATCTGGAAAGCTTTGCGCAGGTCGATCTCGCCGGTCTCACGGTAGCGCTTCAGCTCCTCGGCCACTACGTTGTCTTCAGGGAAAAGCTCGAGGTATTTCCCCACCACTGCCACCGCTGCCGCCGTGTCGCCATCCGCCTCGTGCACCATGAACAGGTTGGCGTAAGCATCCTTGTAGTCCGGGAAGAAGTCCGTGCACATCTCCATCAGCTTGAGGGATGGACCGGTGCCGCCTTTGCTGAGCGCGATCTGGGCCAATTCCATGAATACCTGGGGGTTGCGGTCGCCGGTGACATTGACCAGGGAATCCAGGAAAGCATAGGCTTTTTCGTACTGGCTGGAGCGGGTATAGAGGTTGGCCATGACCATGTTCAGCTGGTGGCGGTCGTTCCGGAGCTGACGGGCCGTTGAGAGAATTTCGGCGGCATCCGCGAACTCTCCCCGCTGGGAATATGCCTGCCCGAGCACGGAGGAGGCATAAGCGAAAGGCCCTAGAGCCTGTACCTCTTCTTCCTCCAGTTCTGCAGGATCATGGGGAAAAGCCTTGAAACGGTATACCCGGTCGAACAGCCTGCGGGTGTCCCGGATATCGAAGCAGGCTCCGTTCCCCCCGATTTCTATCAGGTTCATCGAGTCTTCCGCAGCCAGGCTGCGGGCCCGCCGCGGGTTTATCTTGTAGACCACGCCGTGCTGCACCAGGTAGGGCTCCAGGTGGCAGCGGTTGGATGTCGGCGTGGTGGTGGTGAAATAGAGGGGCTTGCGCCAGTTGTTGGTGCGCAGGATGTCCAGGATTACCATGTCCTTGATATCGATAACCGAGCTGTCCTGAAAGATCAGCTCGACCTCGCCGAACTGGAATTTATGCCCCTTTTGCAGGATGAACGGCCTCAGCTTCCAGATCGCCTCATCGCTCAGGCTGATCGGCACTTTGGGCTCCATGTCCCTCATCTGCTTGATGTACCAGCCGGTATTGAGCAGGCTCAGGTTAACCACCCGGCAGTCGGTGCGCACGCCCTCTACTTCCCGGATGTACCACAGCGGGTAAGTGTCGTTGTCGCCGTTGGTGAAGATGATCGCACCCGGCTCCAGCGAGTTCATCACGTTGCGGGCGTAATCCGGCGGGATATAGTTGCCGCTGCGGTCGACCTTGCCGAAGTTGAGGATCAGCGGGACCAGCCCAGGCAGCAGCACCGCGGCAGCCAGCAGGTAAAAGACCGGTTTGCGGAGCTTGGGATCGTCCGTGTCTACGGCGAAAGCTTTCCTCAGGCGGTCGAGGACCGCGGCCAGGCCCAGGCCCGACCAGACCCCGAAAAAGGCGAAAGAGACGATGAAGAAATAATCCCGCTCGCGCACCTCGTGCAGAGGCGTATCCTTGGGGTATTTATCCAGGGCCTGGGAATAGCCCAGCTTGAAATTCATGTAGGTGTTCAGGATCAGGCCGGTCATCAGGAAGACGGCCAGCCAGAAATAGAAGGATTTTTTCTCGTGCCTGGCGTGCTCGACCGCCCCGTAGATGCCGAGCGCCGTGAAAATCAGGGCCCAGAAGCCATGCCCGAACTGCCAGCCGAAATACTTGGTGTAGAACGGCAGGTTGTACTGGAAATAGACCTTGATATTCGCTGCCAGGTCGCTCAGCGAGGAGATATCCGCTTTCTGGGTGATCATCTGCCAGACCTGGCGGGGCAGGATGCCGTATGCGCTGCCGTACTGCTCCCTGCTGATTACCGCCCAGAAAGCCTTGAGGGTTTCGGGCTGCCCCATGTTGACCGGCGGGTTCAGCCCGGAGCGGATCAGCAGGTAGAGGTGTATGCTGAACCCGAGCAGGAAAAGTCCCAGGGCCGCACCGAAAAAATCCAGGGCCTTCCTCCGGTAGGCCCAGTAGACAGAGCCGGCCGTGATCAACAGTCCGAAAATGAAGCCCGAGGGGCTGGCCAGGTACTGGTGGATGCTGGATACTATGCCCAGCAGGGCGGCGGTTACCCGGTAGCCGGCGACAAACAGACCGGTCCCGGAGAGGTCCTTGATGCTGAGCCTCTCGGCTACTGAGTTCAGGTCGAGACCTTTCATCACCATGAGGTAGAGCCCCAGGAACGAGCCGAGCACCGAGCACCAGTATTTCCAGTTGCGGCGGTCGTGGAGCAGGGTGTAG
>JAFGTO010000397.1 GCA_016934095.1 Candidatus Glassiibacteriota bacterium | reverse complement strand
GGTGAAGAGTGGTTCGAAAAGCCGTGCATGGTTCCAGAGGGTGTTGAGGACAACAGCAGATACCCTGTATCCTGGGATATATATGATTTTGACGATTCACTGCTAGTATCCTCCGGTTGGAATTCTGATACAGTTATATCCTACGGCAGCGGGACTTACCCGCAGGACCTGACTTCTTGTGCCAGCATCCCTGCTGGCAGTTTCATGATGGGCAATGATTGGGATGAATGGATTCGTGGATATTCTAATTACGCAAATCCACCGCACAGTGTTGAACTTGATGGATTTAGGATGAGTTATACGGAAATTACTCAGGGCCACTGGGAACTTGTCATGGGATCGTTCAGTTTTTCGAATACTATTACTGAAGGTGATCTTAATCTGCCGGTTGCGGGCATAAATTGGAAAGATGCGGCGTATTTCTGCAACAAATTAAGCGTGCTGGGCGGAGTGGACCCCTGTTACGATCTGGAAACCTGGAATTGCGATTTCGATAAAAACGGATTCCGGCTACCCACAGAGGCCGAGTGGGAATACGCCTGCCGGGCAGGCACCAAGACCAGCTGTTATGTAGGGAACCCGCCGAAGAGCTATGCCCCAGGCACAACTACTCCCGAGTTTGTCCGGTTTGAGCAGGCACTGAAACGGGTGGCCTGGTTTTTTCCTGGATGGGTAGTTAAAGACGGCGAGAGAGTGTATGCTGACCCTGCGTACGTAGCTGATCGTCATCCAGTCCGCGGAAAATACGCCAACAAT
Source organism: Candidatus Glassiibacteriota bacterium (assembly GCA_016934095.1). GTDB lineage: Bacteria > Gemmatimonadota > Glassbacteria > GWA2-58-10 > GWA2-58-10 > JAFGTO01. Next base: position 3,466 of record JAFGTO010000397.1, on the reverse strand, counting down.
TTCGGGCTTTACGACATGCTGGGTAATGTGTCTGAGCTGTGCCATAACGTGTACAGCGAAGACTTTTACGACATAACCCCGAACAAGAATCCGCGCGGCCCGGGTTTCGTATCTAGAGGCGGATGTTATGGTTCTGAAGCCGTGCCTTCTCTTTTATCGGCTTATCGCTACGAAGCAGAATCATATTCATATGGTAATCCTTATACAGGCTTCAGGATTGTCCGGCGCCAGGCAATCTCCGAGGAAGAGCCTGAATGAAAGAACCATAAATAGTCCTATTGCAGCAATATCTTTATTATGGTCGATGTATATCCGGAGGAAAACCGGACCCGGCTTGAAACGAAAAACGCCTGACCCTCTACTGGTCAGGCGTTTGCATTTAAATTGCGCCCAAGGGGGGATTAGAAAGTTATATCCGACAACGAGATGTTCAAGCGCTTGTTACCGGGAAAGCGTCCCTTTTCCAAATGAGTTCAGGCTGCAGAATGCAATTCAAACTTGACAAAACGAAATAAAACAAATAGAATCTAGGTTTAAGCACCGGATATAATGCAGAAAGGGCCGCAGATGAAGCTGATATCCCTGGATGCGCTCGAGCCCGGCAAGGTCCTGGGCCGGGCGATCTTCAACGAGAAAGGCACCCTGCTGCTCGGGGCCGGGGTGGCGGTAACCTCCCGCTACCTGCGCCGACTCAAGGAGATGGGATACTCCGCGGTCTACATCGAGGAAAAAGGCTACGAGGACATAGAGGTCAAAGACGTAATCTCGGACAAGACCCGCATCGAGGCGGTCTCCACTATCTCCGAGACCTTCCAGACAGTCAGGGAGAGCTCTTCCTCAGACAGGTCGGGCCTGGACAAGAACAGGGTCAGCAACATCGCGGACAAGATAGTCGATGACCTCACCGGCTCCGACAACAAGATCATGGACCTGATCGACCTGAAGAGCTTCGACAACTACACTTTCCTGCACTCGGTCAATGTCAGCGTGCTGACCGTAATGGTGGCCTCCAATTCAGGCAGGTTCAACACCCTGGACCTGAGGGACATGGCCATGGGCTCGCTGCTGCACGATATCGGCATGGCGCACGTGCCGATCGAGGTCGTGCAGAAGCAGGGACGCCTGACCGGAGCAGAGTTCCGCCTGATGAAAAAACACACCCAGATCGGCTTCGAGATCCTCCAGCACAAGTCCAGCATGAAACCGGTGATCTCCTGCGTGCCGCTCCAGCACCAGGAGTACTATAACGGCACCGGCTACCCCAACGGCCTGGCCCAGGAGAAGATCCACATTTACAGCCGCTATACGGCGATTGCGGACGTGTTCGACGCCCTGACCTCGGACCGCTGCTTCAAGAGAAGGCTGCCGCCGCATGCGGCCCTGCAATACCTCTCGCTCGGCAAGAGCACCCATTTCGATTCCGAGCTGCTGAAACTCTTCGCACGACACGTGGCCACTTTCCCGGTGGGCACTACTGTCATGCTGAACTCCGGCGAGACCGCTGTGGTGATGAAAAACAACCAGGAGCAGATGGACCGCCCACTGGTGCGCGTGCTCAAGTCACCGGACGGCAAGGAAGTCGACAAGGCCTACGAGGTCGACCTGACCAGCCAGACCGAATACAGCATCCGGGACATCGTGCCCTGAAACACCCCTAAGCCGCCCGCCGGCCCGCCGCAGCCTCTTCCCTTACCATCCGGGCAGCCGCCCGCTCCGCTCCAATTCCGTGCTCAGCTTCACCTTGCCCGAGCGCTCTATCCTCAGGCCCACTGCGCCAGCGACAGGGGTCGAGAGCACTGTCAGCCGGCCATGTCCTGCAGCTTCCCACAGCAGGGCTTCCTCGTAGACTTCGTGCGGAACGATTAGGGCCGCCCCGGTCCTGTCAAGCCGCACCGGCAGGCTGCAGGCCCGGTCCGTGTTGAACCCGGAGGGCAGCTCCGCCAGGTCGCAGCCCGCCAGCAGTCCCCTGCCCGCCTGGGCCTGCTCCAGCCTGCCCGGCTGCACGGCCCCGGCCAGCAAGACCCTCCGGCCGGCGTACTCGACCACTGACAGCAGGCCCGCCCCCGAAGTGTCTCCCAGCCTGGCAGTGAGGTCCGGCCAGTAGCGGCCTGGGCCAAGGACCACCAGCCTGGCCCGGCCCAGGTCCAGGGTGTCCGCCGCCGTGGGCGCGGCCAGGGCCACTCCGCGGGCCAGGCAGGCCTCGAGGAACTCCCTGTAAACAGGCGCCCGGCTGACCACCGGCGGGACCACCAGCGAGCCGACCTCGAACCGCTCCAATATCTCCCTGCAGGCGCTTATCCCTGCGCGGTCGCACCCCTGCAGCACCAGCAGGTCGATCCCGGAGCCGCAGTACCTGGACAGGTAGGGTATCACCACCTCCCGCACCGGGACATCTCCCCGGCCCCCCCGGGCATCCAAAAAGAGCACCCGGCGCCCCGGCAGGTGCAGGGCCGCTGCATGTCCCCTGCCGCCCAGGTCCAGGAAACGCATGGTCAGCCCCCCTCTCAGCTCGGCAGCTGCCGGCGCCCAGAGGTGGAGGTTGAGCCAGATGAGACAGACCACGGCCAGGCGGAAACGGTGCTTTTTCGCTGTAAGCGCAGCGGCCGCAAAAAAAACGAACAGCCACCAGAGGAAGATATCATGCAGGGCCGGAGGGTTGACCTCGAGGCAGGCCCCGGGGAGCCCGGCGAACCACCTGGCCAGCCAAAGCAATAATTTAACGCTGATGTCGAAAAACAGGGCCGCGGCCCGGGCCACCGGCAGCCAGATGAACGCCAGGAGGTCGGCAACCAGGCCGGTTACCACCGCACAGCCCGCCAGCGGGACAATCAGCAGGTTGGCAACCAGGGCCGCAGGAGAGACCCGCAGGAAATAGTAAGCCAGCAGCGGTGTTACCGCAGCCTGGGCGGCCAGGCTGGCCAGGGCGAGCTGGACCAGCCGGCGGGCCGGGCGCAGGCCCCACCAGGTCAGGCCCTGGAAGACTTTCTCCAGGCGTGGCACCAGCAGGCCGATTCCGGCCACTGCCGCGAAAGAAAGCTGGAAGCCCACGTCGGCGATCCAGCCCGGCCGGGCGAGCAGGATCAGGGCAAAGGCCGCGGCCAGTATGTTCAGCAGGAATTTCCTGCGCTGCAGGGGCAGGGCCATGAGCACGAAGGCGCACATCAGCGAGGCGCGCAGCACCGAGGGCCTGGCCCCGCAGACCAGGGCGAAAAAGAGCACCGCCAGGCTCACCGCCGATGAGCAGGCCCAGCCGCGGCCCAGCACCAGGGAGAGCGCCAGGTAGAGCGCCCCGGCCACGAATCCCACGTGCAGGCCCGAGACCACCAGCACGTGCATGGTTCCGCTGTCGGTAAAGTCCCTGCGCACCAGGGGCGGAAGCTGCTCCCTGGCTCCCAGCAGCAGGGCCGAGGCCACTGCCCGCACCCGGTTGTCCTTGTAGAGGCGGCCGTGGCGCTCGAAAGCCGCG
>JAFGTO010000396.1 GCA_016934095.1 Candidatus Glassiibacteriota bacterium | reverse complement strand
GGGCACCGCGCGACCCGGTGGCCAGGCCGAAAATAGAGCCGGCCGGGCTGGAGCCGGCCGCCAGCGTGGTCGAGCAGCAGGAAATCGTCAGGCAGGGCGCCAAGACAGTGGTCGACGCCCTGGAATATGTCCCCGGGGCCTGGGTCGAGACCCGGGGCAGGAAAGTCAAGCAGTTTTTCTCGATCCGGGGCCAGAAATACCCCTACCCGGACTATGCCCTGGATGGTGCCTGGCAGCGGGAGTTCCACGAGACTCCGTACTTCTTTCCCTCCGAGGACGTGGAGCGGATCGAGGTCATGCGCTCGAGCGCCGCCTTGCTGACCGGACTTTCCGGCTTGGCCGGGGTAGTCAATATAGTCCCCAGAATCTACCGGGAGCCGGAAACCGCCGTACAGCTCGAGTACGGCAGTTTCAACACCTACCGCCTCAACCTCACCCACGGCGGCATGGCCCGCGATGTCTCCTATGCTCTCAGCCTGGGCGCTCCGCACACGGACGGCCCTGAGGGCCGCTATGCCGGAGAAGGCATGACCCATTTCCGGGGCAGCGCCTACTGGAGCCCGGACGGGAAATGGTCAGTGTCCGCCCACCTCCTGCACCTCCGGGGTTACCGCCAGCTTGCCCAGGCCCTGCCGCCGGCCGTGGAAAGGCTGCAGCAGGCCCTGGAGGAGTTCGACCCCTACCGGACCACCCTCTTCAGCCTGAAAACATTCTACCGGCCAAATGAAAAAGCCTCCACGGAGATGATTGTCAACTACTCGGGACGGGACCACACTTTCATCAGCGAAAGCACCCAGCCCCCGCAGAGTACAGTCGAGAAGGACTACGAGTGGAGCACGAACCTGACACAGTCCCTGGTGCTCCACCACGATAACGTGCTCCGGGTGGGAGCGCTCTACAACCACTGGGTGGCGCCGAACGGCAAGCGCTTCTACACGGGCCGGCGCTGCGACCTGGAAACATATTCGGCCGTTGTGGTGGATGAACACTCTTTCGGCCGCCTGAGCCTGGATGCAGGGCTGCGCTGGGCCAGGACATACATCAACCGCTACGGGGCGTTCAACATCGACGGCAGCGCCAAGGGCCTGGAAAATGTCGCTCCGGTGAGCGACCGCTGGGAGCCCCCGGAGCTCACTGCCAGCCTGGGCGCTTCCCTGGGCCTGTCCCACGGCATCTCGCTCCATTTCAACCTTTCCTCGGGAAACATCAAACCCGCCAGGGGGAACCTGGATGTAGACCTCAGAGAGCCGGAAACGGAGAGAAGGACCAAGCTGGACCTGGGGGTCCAGGCCGACAGGGCCGGGCTGGGCAAGCTCACGGTGGCGGGATTCCTCACCGACCGCAGGGATGCCATCGTGCTGAGCGGGCTGACCGAGACTGTGGGGGGACGGGTGCTCGAGCTCTACCTCAACCGCGACCAGGACCAGATCGGCATCGAGGTGGATGCGCGCAGCGCGCCGCTGGCAGACATGGTGCAGGTCTTCATGAACTTCCTGGCCATGCGGAACCGCGCCGAGCAGGATGGCAAAATGGTCCGCGACCTTGAGCTGCCCCGGTTCATTGCCGGCGGCGGGTTATACGCTGAAAAGGGACAGCTCGACCTCAACCTGCTCTGGAAGTACGTCTCCTCGTACGAGAGCACCCGTTTCGCAGAGGGCAAACCTCCGCTGCCCCAGCCTCTGGGCGGTTACCACACCCTGGGCCTGACAGCAGGCTGGACTTTCGGTACCCGGCCCCGCACCAGGCTCTACCTGGAGGTGGCGAACCTGGCGGACAACCAATTTTCCACGGTGGTGGGATACCCGGACTACGGCAGGAGGCTCACCGTGGGCCTGCGCAGCAGTATAAAATGAGCCGCCCGGCCCCTGCGCACCGGGCGGCCCATCGTCCCCGGAGATGCCGGGATGTTAGCGGAAGCCGGCTCAGGGAGCGGCCACCTCGAAAGGAAAACTCTTGACGATGAAGGGCCGCTCGCTGCCGGTGCTCAGGGCCATCACCCCGCAAAGGGCCAGGCGGTAGCGGCCCGGCCCCGGCGGCTCGACCGACAGCTCTACCACGGAGCTTTTTTTCAACTCGATCGTGCGCAGCTTGCCCACTGTCTCACCGCCAGGCTTCTGCAGCACGATGTCGCCCCGGATGCCGGCAATACCCTCCCTGATCTTTCCCCTGAACATGACATCTGCCTTGCAGCTCACCGGCCGGCCGGATGAATAGACCGGGAAACCCTCGCCGGTCTCGCGCCCGGAGGGATCGAAAAAGAAACGGGTCTCCGGCGCCCGGTGGGGCAGCAGGGCGGGCCGCGAGGTCAGGCCGGCTTTCGAATCTTCGAGCATCCTGCGCAGCTTTCTGATCTCGAAAGCCACGAACCCGTCCTGGCCCAGCTCCCGCCCGAGCAGCACGTTCTTCTCGAACTGGGGATAATCCTCCATCTCGTAGACTCCGATACCGCTGTAATAAGGTACATCGCCTCTCACCAGCGGCAGGTGCGACTGCATCACTGCCACGAACCTGTCCGGGTCAGTGGTGTAGTTCATCGGGCAGACAAAATCCAGGATACCCTCGCGGACCCACTCCCACCAGACCTGGGCATCGCTCTGGTACGCCCAGTCCACGCTCGAGCGGGCCGCCAGGGAGACACAGACATAGGGGTCGAGGGAATGGACCGCCCGGGCGATCTCCCTGGCCGAGGAGGTAATCAGGTACCGCCGCCATTGCTGGTAGGCCTCGTGGTATTTTCCGCCCTCCCAAACCTCCTCCGGC
>JAFGTO010000395.1 GCA_016934095.1 Candidatus Glassiibacteriota bacterium | reverse complement strand
GAAATGCAGCACTTTCTTGTCGCGCAGCTCGTGCGGCGACTTGTCGAGGTCGGAGTACAGCCAGTTGTTGAGCAGGATCACCCGCCCGGGGTCCAGGCTGTTGGCGGCATAAATGTAGCTGCCGGTAGGGTTCTTGCTGCCCAGCATCAGGCGCAGGGGCGTTTGCGCACCCTGCGGGGCGACCTCGAGCACCAGCCGGGGGTGTTCCAGGCCGAAGACCGAAAGCTGCGCGGCGGAATCCTCGACAACCCGGTCCAGCGTGGCGCTCCCGGCCGCGGAGAGCAGCCGGGCCACCGCCTGGCTGTCGGCTTCCGCCTGAACCGGGCTGCTCAGGCGCCAGCGGCCCTGCTCCCTGACCAGCGAGACCGTGTCGGTGGCCGAAGACTCTTCGGCCAGGGCGAAAATCCTGAGACTCTCCAGGCTGTCCGGGCTGAAGACCAGGGCTTTCTTCCCCAGCTCCTCCCGTTCCTTACGCACCTCGCCGCCCTTGTATTCGTAGAAGTAGTAAAAAGCCGCCATACAGATAAAGACCAGCAGGAAGACCAGGACTTTTTTAACGTTCATCGCCTGGCCCTCCGCCGGACCCGGACGAAAATGCCACAGAGCACGACCAGTCCGGGCAGAGCCACCAGGGTGACCATCAGGATCACGGTGCGCTGGGTGTCTTTCAGGATCAGGGGCGTGTTTTCGCTCTCCTTGGCCGCGATGGTTATCTGGTCGGCCTGGCCGCGCAGCCAGCGCAGGCAGTTGAGCAGCAGGTCCCGGTTGCCGTACTTGCCCAGCAGCCCGTCGGCGATGAAGTCCCGGTCGCCGATCACCACGATCCTGGCTTCGCGGGCGGCGGCCGCCGAGTCGCTTTGCTCTCCGGCGGCGGGTGCGAAGCTGTCGAGGTCTATGGTGGCGGCCACGGCCAGGGGCACTTCGGCGCCCTCATCCTGAGCCTTGTGGAAAACCGCCTCGGGCTGGTACTGGATCAGCTCTAGGTCGGTTTCGGCATAGCTCATCTGGCTGGTCTTGATAAATTCCTTGACCTCCACCCCCGGCGGCGGTGTGCTGTCGGCCCGCACCGAGCGCGCCATGCCGAACATGGTGGCGACATCGAAGAACTTGGTGATCTCGTGGGGTTCATAGCTGTTGGCAATGAAGACGAACGGGCTGATAATAGTGGCGTTCATCAGGTCGACAACCAGGTCCCGGCCCAGGTCGATCCCGTAGCGCCCGAGGAACCCCGCCATGCTGTCGGCCAGGAAGGGGTCGATCAGGAAAAGCGCCCGGCCGCCACGGTCCAGGTAGGCGGCTATGCTCTCGAGCTCGGCGGGCTGGTAATCCACTCTGGGGCCTGCAACCACCAGGATTTCGCAGGAGTCCGGGACCGGCTTGCCGGTAGTCAGCAGCTCGCGCACCGGCCCGATACGCTCCTCGATCGCTGCCTTGGCCTCGGAGTAGCTCAGCTCTTCCTCCTCGCCGAAACCCGCCTCGAGTTTCGGCTCCCCGTGCCCGGTAACGAAATAGACCGCCCCTTGCATGCCCGGCGTGTCCGAGCCGAGCAGCTTGGAGATTGCATTGGTGATCTTGGCTTCCTGCTCAGAGTAGATTTTTTCCTGGTTCTCCCCGTAGGTGAGGATTACCGTGCTGGTGCTGGTAATGCCGAGCTGCAGGGCGAGCAGGGGGTTGCGGTCGAGGTCGGTCAGCTTGTACTTGAAACGCTCGCTGTAGAGCGAGTAGGTCTCTAGCAGGTCGGTGAACTGTTCCTTGTCCCTCAGCTCGGAATCTCCCCGGTAGAAAGCGTAGAGCATCAGGTCCAGGGTGTCGCGGTCCAGGCGCTCGAGCTGCTGGCGGGTCTCCAGCGACACGCTGTGGGTCTTGTTTTTGGTCAGGTCCCAGCGGTGGTGGTGCTTCCGGCTGAAAAGCCCCACCAGTACCAGGATGCCGACAAAGATCAGGATGTAGACCGCCGAGACCATCCCGTGCCGCGTGGAGCGGCGGCCGAACAGCAGGACCAGCTCCTGCCGGTTGATCCAGGCGTAAGCGGTGAGCGAGGCCGCGCCCGGCAGGTAGAACGCCGCCTGCAGCAGCCAGGAAGCCGCCTGGACTCTTTGCAGGATGGCCGCGGCCAGGACAAGCACTATTCCGAGAATGAAGAGGATAAACTTTTTAGTGGCCATCTGCGCTAACTCCTCCACTTTTTGGATTCCAGCACCCGAAGGGTCATAAACAGCCAGAGTATGGTAAAACTCAGGTAATAGACAATATCGCGGGTATCGATCAGCCCTTCGGAGAAGTTGTTGAAATGCTCCAGGATCGACAGGTGGCGCACCAGCTCGTTGGGACCGACCCAGCGGATGATCCAGAGGATCAGCAGTATGGCGAAAGTGGCCACTGCGGCCACCAACTGGTTCTCGGTCAGCGAGGAGATGAAGATGCCCAGCGACATGAAGGCGGCCGCCATCAGGAGCAGGCCCAGGTAGCCGCTTAACAGGGTCCCCGGCTCGGGCTGGCTGTGCAGGACCATGAACAGCGGGTAGACCAGGGTGAGGGCGAGCATGCTCAGGAACAGGGTGAAGGCGGCGAAGAACTTGCCCATCAGCACCTCGAGGTCGCTCAGCGGGTAGGTCAGCAGCAGCTCGATGGTGCCGCTCTTGCGCTCCTCGGAGAATGGTTTCATGGTGATCAGCGGCATGACGAAGAGCATGATCACGCTGATGTTGCCGAGCAGGGGTCTCAGCACGTGGATGGTGACATTGAGGTTGCGCGGCCCGTAGGGCGAGGGCGACATCGAGGCCTGGGAGAACTCGCTGATAAAGACATAGAAGAAGAAACTGGTCAGCAGGATAAAAAAAGTGAGCACCACGTAGGCGATCGGAGAGGTGAAATAGCTCCGGAGCTCCCGTTTGTAAACCGGCAGAAAATTCATTAGCTCTTTCTCCTATCCCTGTTTGGTGATGGTTTGCATGAAAATCTCTTCCAGGCTCAGCCGGACCGGTCTCAGCTCCAGCAGCCCGCAGCCTGCTCCCACCACGGTCTCGGCAACGGCCCGGCGGATGTCGCTGCCGCTCTCGGCGGCGACAATCAGGTCGATGGCCTCCTCGCCGGCCGGCTGGCCGGCTTCGCGCACCGAGACCACGCCCGGGGTGCGCGAGAGCTTCTCTTTCAAGTCCTTGAGCTCACCCTGGACCCGGGCTATCACCGTGGCGCCCTTGCCTGAGGAGCCGGTCAGGTTTTCCAGCGAGTCCTCGGCCGCGATCCGGCCCTCGTTGATAATGATCACCCGGTTGCAGACAGCGCTTACCTCGGGCAGGATGTGGGTGCTGAGCATGATAGTATGCTCGCCGGCAAGGGATTTGATCAGCTCGCGGATTTCGACGATCTGCGCCGGGTCCAGCCCGGTGGTCGGCTCGTCCATCAGCAGCACCTGGGGGTCGTTGATGATCGCCTGGGCCAGGCCGACCCGCTGCTGGTAGCCCTTGGACAGGCTGCCGATCAGGCGGTTGCGTACTTTTTCGACAGCGCATTGCCGGCTGACCCGCTGGACCCGCTCGGCGCGCTGCCTGCGGGGCACCCGCTTGGCCTCCGCCACGAAAGCGAGGTATTCGCCCACGGTCATGTCCTTGTAAAGAGAGACATTCTCCGGCAGGTACCCGATCCGGCGCTTGACTTCCATGGCCTGGCTGGAGATGTCATAGCCCGCCACCACCGCCCTGCCAGTGGTCGCCGGCAGGAAACCGTTGAGAATGCGCAGGGAAGTGGTCTTCCCGGCACCGTTGGGGCCCAGGAAACCGACTATCTCGCCCTTGTTGACCTTGAACGAGATGTCCTTGAGTACGTGGAAGCTGCCGAAAAACTTGTTAACACCCTGAAGTTCGATCATCTAGACCTTTCTCCTTGAAGGTTTGTTCCGTTCAATCCGGCGGAAGGCTTGCTGCGGCCTCATCCTGCTAACAGTATACAAGGTTCGTACCAGGATGAGCGGCAGCTTGATATCAATCTAACTTGTTGTTTATTAAAGAGATAACTCCTGCGAGGCTGTCTGCCTGCTCCGCGCCCGGCCGGGGTTTGGCGGTAAAAAACCCCAAATGGGGTATCCGCATCAGCTTTCCGGCGGAATTGGCGGTGCCTGCCGCATACCCGCACCGCCGGAAGGATAAATTTAATTCAGGGGCCGTAATAGGCAAAGAAGTTTTTTGGAGTCTCCTGCAGGCGGACCCGTTGCAGGGTGCAGGGTGGGAACTTGTCTTTGAGTTTGTCCCAGAGCAGCCTGACAATGTTCTCTCCGGTGGTGATGAAATCCTCTCCCAGCTCCTGGTTGAGGCAGCGGTGGTCCAGCACGGGCGACAGGGCCCGGCGGGCAGTGAGCAGCATCCGCCGCCGCGGCATCAGCAGCCCGGACTCCGCTGCGGGGCTGCCTTTCAGGGTGATCGAGACCACGTAGTCGTGGCCGTGCCCCCTCGGGTTGGCGCACTTGCCGTAGACTTCACGGTTTTGCCGCTCGTCGAGAAAGGGGCTGGACAGCCGGTGGCTGGTATAAAACCTCAGGCTGAATGTCAGCAGGCACTCGCCCATTCACTCTCCAAGGTAGTCCACGTACAGGTCGGGAGACTCGTAAAGACGGACCCGGTGCAGGCTGCATCCCTCGAGCTCCTGCGCCAGGCTGTCCCAGATGAAGCGCGCCAGGTTCTCGGTGGTGGGGATCCTGCGCTCGAACTCCGGGACATCCAGGTTAAGGTGGCGGTGGTCCAGCGGCTCTATCACCGCCCGCTCGATCACCTTGTCCAGCTCGCTCAGGTTTATCACCATGCCGGTTACGGGGTCCGGCTCACCGGCCACAGCGACCTCGACCACGTAGTTATGGCCGTGGCCGTGCGGGTAGTTGCACTTGCCGAAAAGCTTCCGGTTATCCTCAGCCGAGAGGTCCGGGTTGTGGTAGCGGTGGGAGGCGCAGAAAGCTGCCGCCCTGGTAAGATAGACCATCGTTCCCCCGATACTCCGCTGGAAAAGGTTGCGTTTCTTGCGGCCGGCCACGGATTGTAAACCCCGGCCAGGCCGGATGTTCCCTGCCGCTTCGCCTGCCGGGCCTGGCCGCCCGCGAAAAAAAACCCTCCGCAAGCAGGACTTGCCGAGGGTCATGTGGCTGGAAAGCGGTTATTTTCATTCCTCTATCGGAGTGACATTGGAGGCCTGCAGTCCCTTGGGGCCTTCCACTATCTCGAATTCCACTTTCTGGTTTTCATGGAGCGATTTGAAACCCTCCACGTTGATCGCGGAATAGTGGACGAAAACATCCGCTCCATCTTCCTGTTCAATAAAACCAAAACCCTTGACCTCATTGAACCATTTGACTTTTCCACGCGCCATACTGGATTACTCCTTGCGTGTATTGAGAGAACCGCCTACGCAGCAACTGCATCGGCAAAAACGACAGGTCGGCGGCTAATACCGCCTCATAAGCATAAATTTATCGTAATTGTAGTTTTTTGCAAGAAAAATTTCTCAGGTATGATCCTGCCGCCTCACAGCCGGCCCGGGGAATGTTAACAGGCAGGAATGAGAAAAGGCACAGGGAAAGGCAGGCACAAAGGCACAAAGGCTCCGCCACACCCTCCCGGCCGAGGCATGCCTCGCCCCTACGGCAGAATACGATGTCGCAGTTTCGCACGTGCTTGGGTAGTATTATGATCCCGGGCGTGGTCGAAAAAGTCCCCTCTGCCAAGAGGGGTGCCTGCCCTGCCAGCCGGCAGGCTGACGCAGGCAGGCGGGGTGTGTAATCCGGGCACAGAAGCCCCGCCATCCCACCCGTAGGGGCGCACCCCCTGTGTGCGCCCCTTGATTGGGTTGCCTCTTTGCCCGGGCGCGGACTCAGAGGGATTCCAGCTCCACTTGCATGGCCCGGGCGGGAAAGGTGTGGGCGTAATATTTTTCATAGCGCCGCGGCGAG
>JAFGTO010000394.1 GCA_016934095.1 Candidatus Glassiibacteriota bacterium | reverse complement strand
TTCGGAAAACTGGTCCCGCAACCAGCATTCATACCCTTCCGGTTACCAGGGAGAAGGTGATTACTTCCAGACCGGGTTGTTCTATGAAGGCGACCCTCTCTGGGAAGGCCGGGACTGGGGAGGAGATACGGTCGTCTACGTGCCCCAGGCCTACGCCAGAAGGATCAAGACCCACAACCTCTTAACCGGGTTTGACTGGGACATTCTCAGGACTGCGAACAGGAGCGCCTCGTTCCAGTTCCGCTTCAGCTATTTCGGCTCAGTGGGCGTCAACCAGGGCAGCATAGAAACCGACTACGAACGCGATACTTTCATGAGCTGGAGCACGCACGACGTGCGCTTCGAGATAGAAAGGTACTACAACAAGGAAGGCCCGCATGCCGATCTCGGCGAGAAGTGGGTGGACGGCGCCTTAGGCTGGAAACAGGGAGTCGATTACGAGAGTCCTTTCGAGATGGGTCAGTATACGGCCTATTACATGAATTACGACTACAGCCGCGAGAGACAAAGGAACTTCAAGGCCGATCTCGACTTTCAGCTCGACCGCTATAACCGGGCCAAGCTGGGGTTCCAGTACACCTATTTCAATCTCTGGAGTTTCGGCACTAACTACAAGGCCGAACCACTTAATCCTCTCGATATTTATCCGAAGTATCCGGAAATCTGGAGCGCCTACATCCAGAACAGGACGGACGTGGGAGACCTGGTAGTAAACTACGGTCTCAGGTACGATGGCTACGCGCCCAAGACGAACTGGGGCACGACTAGTTATGATCCCCACGCTGAAGGCATCCAGCCCAACGTTCAGACCAGTCTGTCTCCGCGCTTCGACGTGGCCTTCCCGGTGACGGAGAAGACGCAGTTCAGGTTCTCCTACGGTGTATTCACCCAGTTGCCGAGCCTTAACTATATGCTTAGAATTCAAACGGACTCGAGAAACGAGTACAACCTCGGTAATCTGGGATACGCCAGGACGGACGCTTTCGAGGCGGGCATGAGCTACCTGCTGACCAACGACATGGTGCTGGACCTGGTGGCTTATTACCGGGACATCGACGGCAACCTGGCCACCAAGGAGTTTTTCAGAGACTACTATCTGTGGTACACCGAGCGACGTGTCCGTGAAACGCATTATGGCGCGGTCAACCGCGACAACGGGAATATCAAGGGCCTGGACCTCCAGGTGCGCAAACGCTTCTCCGATAACTTCTCGTTCGACCTGATGTATACCATGCAGTTCTCCAGGACCACGGGAAGCGCGCCCAATACTCCCAGCCTCGAAGGCAACCTGGACCCGGCCACGGGCGAGCAGTACGTGCCGCCGGATGAGCTGCGGCCGATCGACAACGACCGCACCCACAAGCTGACTTGCCAGTTTAACTACCTCTTCCCGGATGATTTCAAGAGCGGGACCCTGGCCAATACGATCCTGAAGAACTTCAGGACTTACGCGGCCTTTACCCTGCTGAGCGGCGAGCCCCTGCTGGATATCGGCACAGGCAACTGGACCCAGTTCGATAACACCAGCCTGACCCGGGATGCTGCCGGCAGGCGGGTCGGCGGCCTGAATTTCTTCCGCGGCGCCTGGTCGTACGACCTCAGCCTGAGGTTCTCCAAGCAGTTCAGCCTCGGCGCAAAACGGCGCGTAAGCGTGTTCACGGAAGTTTTCAACGCTCTCAACTACAGAAACAACCGGCCATACCCTAGCGGTTACACCCTCGAGCCGTACACTCACGTAACCGGCGGCGTGGACCTGGTGTGGTCCGACCTTTCCTCGGATAACGCCAATCTGCCCAGGTTCAACGCGGACTTCGACGGGAACGGCATCCTCACAGTGGAGGAAGCGGCCCTGGGCGCCATCGCCCAGTCTGTCATGGATGACACGATGGACAAGAGAAAGTGGGGCCGGGCCAGGCAGATACGCACAGGTCTGGAATTGACTTTCTGATTTCGACTTGTCGAATCCGCTTCTGCGACAAACCTGTCAACCAAGCAGGAGAAATCTTATGAAGAGACACAGGCTGCTAATTTTCTTTGCCCTGGCTTTGCTGGCATTCGGCCTGGCGAGTCCGTCCGCGGCCGAGATGATGACGTCAAGAGAATCTCAGGGCAACAATTTAGGCTGGACTGTAGCAACGGGCTGGTGCATGCCCTGGGGAAGGCTGGCTGTTCCCAGAGGCTCGACTAACTATATCACGGACGGCGGGTGGACTTTCGGGCCGTACGCGGCCGTGGACTTAGACGGCGACGGCTCGCCCGGCGACACTATAGGTCTGGAGCATATCCGCGACCAGATGGCGCCGCTGTGCTCGATCGAGTCGTATGACTTAATTATGCAATGGGTAAACGCTGGTGAATTAAATGCCAAATCGGGACAGATAGACTACGTCCGCATCTGGAGTTCCCTCGACAAAGAAGAGCTGGACCTGTGGCCGGTCGAGGGGCGTATCGGCCGCGTAGCTTCCGGTGCGCCGAACGTCTCCGCTTCCGGAGAGACCATGTTCTTCCATAGCGGAGACGTCTTTAACGGCTGGGGCGGCCCGCAGGTGGGGTTCTACATGGGCTGGACCCTGCGTTTCCTGGATTTCGGCGAGAGCAACAACATTTGCTACGGCCACATCCACATGGAGAACGTCAGCGAATACCAGCAGTATAACTCGAATTCGGACTATGCGGCAGTCGGCAAGGCCAATCCCAACGGTTATACCTGGAACGGCCTGCTGATGATGAACGGCATGCGCGGGATCTCGTATAACGGGGAAAACGCCGATACCTGGGCCCTGCATCCGGAAAAAAGGATCTTCTGCGTTTATCCGACCTCGCCGGAAATAGGCGCGTTCACTCCGCCCATCGCCCCGCTGGTAGGGTTCAAGATGATCAACCCGCCGCGCAACGGCACGGGCGAGGAGATGGACCTGACCGTGGTATGCACCCACGGTGAAGAAGAGTTCGGATTTTCCGGCACCAAGCAGGTCTTTGTCGGGTTTACTTACGGCCAGGGCTACCGGGCGGCCATGAACGTGCCCCAGGGCTGGTACGACGGAGTGATCAGCCCCTTTACCGGCGAAGAGCTGGTAGGCGGCTGGCCTGGAAGGATAGGCCCGGAGAACAGCAGGTGGGGCCAGTGGGTCTGGGGCGGTAACGATACCTGGCAGCGCTTTGTCTGCTATGGAGAGCTGCACGACATAGCCCCCCGGGACACGATCGTCTTCGACTTCGCCTACATGTTCACTCCTCCGGGCGTCAGCTCCTATATCCGCCCGGACCTGGACATCGCCAACATCGACGCCCCGCTGATGCAGGAGGTCCTGGCTCCCCTGGAAAATTACGCCGAGATTGCTGAAATTGTCACCAACAGCGGGTTCGCTCTGCCCAGCGCGCCCAAGACTCCGCAACTGACTATCATCCCTGGAGACAGGGAGGTCACTATCACTTGGAGCGATGTCAATCTCCAGACTCCGGATTCTTACTACTATTTCCTGGAAGAAAACGGCCTGAACCCCAACAGCTATTACCAGGAATATGATTTCGAAGGCTTCCGCATCTACCGCAGCTTCGTGGGACCGAGCGATTCCCACTCGGAGCTGCTCGCCGATTTCAACAAGACGGACAACAACCTCCAGTTCTTCTACGTTGACAAGCTGGAGGACGACAAGCCCTACTACCGCATGGCGAACGGCCTGAAAGTCTGGTACGCGGTGCAGGCATACGACATCAACTATGATCCGGCTACCAACGAAGCCTTCAGTCTGCCCCCGGCGGAAAACACCGGCGGCAAAACATGGAACAGGCCGGGCAACCAGCTTTACTCCGTGATCCCGCGCAGCGAAGCCAGTAATTTCAGGCCGGCCTCTCTTTTGGGGGTTACTTATGTAGGCGACGCCACAGTAGATGAACATTCTGTGGAGCTTGCCGGAGACGGCAACGGCAAGCTTACCGAGGCACCCAAGGACCTCCAGCCCAAGCTCGGTATCACCCTGGAAGTGTTGAATAACGAGAAGATCACCCAGGATTTAACGATTTATATGGCTGGTACCAGTAGAATCATAGTACCAGGAGGAACACAATGCCGTTTTCTGGATCGTGCTATAGAAATGAAATTGCTCGACAGCGGCAAAAATGATATGGGTCCGGCAGGTACGGCCATTGTGAATACCTGGAGTGATGCAGAGTTCCAATTAATGAGCACTCCGGACGAGGACGGGATCAACTATGTCGTTAACGTGCTTTACGAGGCGACAGACTTTTCTATACGTGAGGATCTAGGGAACCTGCATAACCAAGCAGATCCCGGCACTTACACCGGAGGAACGCTCGCTCTGATAGATGCTGTAAAGTGTAATTGGGGTCCGCAAAGTGCGATTGGGGCCATGATCACTTCGGGGCAGTTCGAGGTGACCTGGAAGGCATTGGGAGCCGACATGAGCGTTGATGTGGTGAACATGACCCGTGGGACTACCGTTCCCTTCGGTCTATATGCCGATGAACAGGTATGGGGATTCATGCCGGACGGCACTTTTGGTGATTTCTACGATGAGATAGCCAATGGTGTGTCCCAGGCAGACCGCTCCAATCTGATGTTGGAGACAATACCTGCCGATAATACGGACGGATTCATACTTTATCTCAACGGCATAGCGTGGCAAGTATCTGATATAACCGCTATGCCGGCGGCCGGCACCAAGTTCACTATCATCAATTGCTACGGTTCGTTCAATGAAGACGGGACCGTTTTCACCCAAAGAGCCGACCCGCTCGATGTGGGGGATGAGTGGAAGATCGATATCAAGGCCTCCTCCATAAATGTCGAAGATGCAGACCTGAGCCAGATAAAGGTAGTACCAAACCCGTACGTAGGGTCCTCTTTCCTGGACCTCTCTCCTGCCAACCGCAGGATCGAGTTCATCAATCTGCCGAGCTCCTGTACTATCAGGATTTACTCGCTCGGCGGGGTGCTGGTGAACGTGCTCAACCACATCGGCGCCAACCGCCAGGGCTGGGGTAACTACACGGACTGGGACCGCCTGACCAAGAGCGAACCCAACGTATACACCGGCTATGACAACCACGGCGGGACCGAGGCCTGGAACCTGAGGAACCGTTTCGGCCAGCTCGTGGCCAGCGGGCTCTATTTCTACCACGTGACGGACTCGAGGAATGAAACCTATACCGGAAGGTTCTATGTCATCAATTAAAGCTTCTTCCGTGATGATGAACTCACTTGGGTATGGTTCCGATTCCCCGAAGCAGATACGGAGGTAATACATGTTAAAGAAAATAGCCATCAGTGGCTTATTAAGTGTCTTCGTATTCCTGTCGTTCGCCACGGCTCCCGTGCTGGCCCAGGGCGTACCGGGACAGGATTACAGCGGCTTAGACAAATATCTCGGTCAGGGCCGCCAGGACAATTCATCCTTTGCCGGGGTGAGGGCGGCCGAGTTCCTGACTATTCCCATCGGGGCTCGAGGTATTGCGATGGGAAGCGCTTTCGCGGCTGTCGCCGATGACATCACCTCCATCTGGTGGAACCCGGCCGGCCTGGGTTTTCTGGAGCAGAAAGAGGTGATGCTGACCGTGGTCGATTATACCATGGACCTGACTTACAGTTATGCGGCTTTCGCTACACCTCTCGGAGACAGCAAAGTGGTGGTCGGAGGGTTTTTCGGCTACCTGGATGTCCCGGAAACGGAGATCACTACGGTTACCAGCCCTCAAGGCACCGGGAGTTATTACTCCGCTTATGACTACCAGATGGGCGGCTCACTGGCCTATACTTTCTCGGACCGTTTTATCGGCGGCATCAACATGAAATATGTCCACCAGGACATGTACGACAACATAGGCGGCAGCGCCTTTGCCATCGATGCCGGCGGGATATATTATTCCGAGCTGTATAACCGCCGGATCAAGCTGGCCTTTTCCATCCAGAACCTGGGCACCAATATCGCCATGAGAGGCCCCAACCTGCTCCATGAAGTAGGTGCGGAAGACAGGTCGGGCGAGTATCCCAGCGGATACGAGAATTATTCAAACAGCGCTGAAAGTCTTCCTGGAGAGAACCTGGCAACTTATTCCATCTCGGCCAGGAATACTCGTCAGATGTACGTCAGGACCCACACCTACCGCCTGCCGACCGTAGTAAAACTTTCTCTGGCATACAGCTTGCTCACCAGTGAAAGCACCAACTGGCTGGCCTCGGGTGAAATCTGGCGCAACAACAACATGCCGATCAGCTATGCCACGGGCACGGAGCTGACCTACGGCTTCAATCCGAGCATTTCCGCCTCGCTTCGCGCCGGGTGGCATATTCAGACTGACGAGTACACGGAGAGCGCCGACCAGTTCGGGTACACATATCACGGCGATGATCCGACCATGCGCGGTTTCAGCATCGGTGGAGGAATAAAGCGCCTGATGGGCGGAAAGTTCATCGAGTTCAACTATGCCTACAGGAACAAGGGCAGGTTGAGTGCGGACAACTTCTTCACCGTAACTTTCGGCTTCTAACAGCCGGCGGGAGCAATCCCGGTTCAGGGCGGAAGGGGGCCGTGAGGCCCCCTTCCGCTCAAAGCAGGCGAGCCGGAGGTAAAAATATCGCTGCGCAGTGTAAGACAAACAAATGAATGAGAGAAAATACATTTTCCGGGGATTTGATTCACCTCTGAACTTGTTCCGATGCTTGAAGTTATGAAATCGTGGCGATATTTTTATGATAATGAGGTGGCCTGGTTTGTCAAGACAAAAAGTAGGTTCCTTTAAGGTGGATTATTTCCTTAGCGTCTGTA
>JAFGTO010000393.1 GCA_016934095.1 Candidatus Glassiibacteriota bacterium | reverse complement strand
TCCGCCGACTCAAGTCAGCGGTATTGAAGTAGTAATCGTAAAGTACCACCGCTTGAAAGCGGCGGCTTTGAGCCCGTATTATTCATAAACTTCAGCAACGAGTAAGCCCTGTGCTCTGTCAGGCGCGGGCTGGCATCCTTTTTGCCTCCTCCCGCCGGCCGGTTTATCCGAATACCAGTGCCAAAGCAAAAAGGCTGCCAGCCCGCGCCCACCGACGTTTTAATCTGCACAAGACAAAGTCCTCATGAATTATCAGGGTTAAAAGGACTGGAATTTTGAAAAACACTATAATTCAAAACGAAAAGACTTTTTAACAATCGGTCTAGCTGACATGCTGCCCGGGGTACTCATCATCTTTACTAAAAACGGCCCGGCACCCGAGGGTGCCGGGCCGCAAAGGCGCCAATCTGTTAAAGGACCGGGCTCGTAACAACCCTCCGGCAAACAAGTCCAGCCCCAGCCGCGGTTCTTCAACACAGGCAGTGTATCATAATTCAGCAAACCGTCAGCTCATCGAGCCGGACCTTCTCATCCAACCCGGCTGCTACTCCTCGGCGGCGGCCGGTAAGGCAGCGGCGGTGACCACGCCTGTTTCCATGTTGACCGTAGCCTGAACCTCGTCTTCACCATACTTGGTGTCGAGCACATCATGGGTGATTATCCAGTTGGTCCCGTCATTGGTCAGGTTCACCTGGCCCATCTCAGCCGCGAGCTCCGAGGCCATGGTCTGCAGCTCGGCAACCGTGGAGGCCTCCGTGTTATCGATGTCATTGGCCTGAAAAGCCATAGCCGCCTGGCTTACCTGCCCGGCGATCGCGTTGATGTTAGCCAGATAAGCCGAATCCTTGGCTCCGGAAAACCTGGAAATCAGCACGGTAGCCAGGATCCCCACGATGACGACCACGATAAGGAGCTCGATCAGGGTAAAACCCTTCTTGGAACGCAAGACCGCCATGGCCACACTCCTTTAAAAAGTGAAACGGTGAGAGGGGAAGAAAAGAAAAAAATCTTACCGTATCCTTAACAAAAAGCAATTACCGGGCCAGAAAAGTATACAACCTTAACATCCTGAAAATATATCTCTTATATCACTCGTTAGCGGAATCTTCAATTTTATCTCCCGCCCGGGCCCTTGCAAAATGAAAGAATTTTTTCTTTTTGCATTGTCCGTCTTTTCTTTCCCGGACAATCAATCTTCCTTAGCATCATTGATGGCGCTCGAGTATCTTCTTGCAGGCCCGCACGCCTTCCCATTCATCCTGCCGCTGGCCTTCGAACTCGATGCCCACATAACCGTGGTAGCCCGCGGCCAGTACTATCTCGACCATGCGGTCCAGGTCGAAATGCCTGTGGCTGCCGTCCGGCTCGAAATCATAGCATTTGGCGCTCACCGCCTTGGCATAAGGCATCAGGGCCCTGACTCCCTCGTAGTTGTCCACCTCGGTGAAATTGCCGAAATCGGGCAGGGTGCCGAAACGGGGGTTATCCACCTTCTTCATCAGGGAAATCATCTTGTCCGGCAGGGAAGAAATCCCGCCGTGGTTCTCGATGATGATGTTCAGGCCCGAATCCTCGGAATAATCCAGCAGGTCGCTGAAACTCTCCGCGGCGCGGTCCACGCGCTCATCAGGTGTGCCTGCCTGGCTGTAGCCGAAATTGCAGCGGATGGAGTGGCACCCGAGGAAATGGGCGATATCCACCCACTTGCGGTGGTTGGTGGCCGCCTGCACACGCTCTTTCTTCTCCGGGTGCGACATGTCTCCCTCGCTGTCGACCATGATCAGCAGCATGTTCACCCCGTTGTGCCCGGCCCTGCGCTTCAATTCTTGGAGGGACTGATAGCTCGGCAGGTCGAAAAAGTTGCTGACAAACTCGAGCCCGTCGATGCCGAAATCCTCGCGGCAGATTTGAGGCAGGTCGAAGTTGTGCCAGGTATAGCGAAAGGTCCTGTGCAGCGACCAGGCCGCCAGTGAGATCTTGAATTTCCCGGCCGGTCCGCTTCCCTGGGCCGAGGCACTGCTCAAAGCCCCGGTGGAGCCGATGGCGGCCGTGGCGGCTGCGCCGGTTAAAGCCGAGCTTCTGAGGAAGTCTCTGCGGTTGATCCTGTCCATTTCCCCTCCCGTGAAAATAGTGGTGTGTTTTAAATAACCGTTTAAAAAACTTCAACGACCGGTCTGGACACTCAGTTAAGCTTCAGGCGCTCTTTCACTTTCTTCCGGACCAGTAACTGGGACAGCAACAGCAGCACCCCGGCGGCCAGAGTAAGCCATAAGGCGGTCATCAGGGAGCTGACACCGGCCACTGCGCCGATTGCCGGAGTCATGACCACTGCGCCCAAGACCCCGGAGGCGATGACCAGGGCGAAGATCGTGCCCGTGTACTGTTTGAAACAGGTGCCGGTGGTACCCAGACTGCTGGGAAAAACCGGCCCGAAACACAAGCCGGTAAACCAGAAACCGGCAGAGGCCGCCAGGGCCGAAGGCGCCAGGATAAAAACCGCTATCCCCGCGCAAGAGCCCGCCGAACAGTAGAGCACCAGCTCCTCATCCGGTATCGACCGGAAAACAGTGCCCGCGATGACTCTTCCCAGCACCAGAGAGGCCCAGTACCCTGCCAGGGTAAACTGGTCGAAAGGAGTCTGCATCCCCCAGTGATCGACTATCGCCGAGCGTCCCCAGATGCCGAAACTCGCCTCCAGCCCGACATAGAAAAAAAGCACCAGGCCTACCAGCACCACCAGGGGATCGCGCAGCACCGTGGCTGCCTCACCGAGCTTGAACCTTTCCCCCTCGGTGGCAGGGGGCAGGACGCTCACTGCAAACAGGACACCCGGCACGAACGAGCAAAATGCAGTCAGTACCAGCAGGTGGACCAGGTCCAGGTAAAGGAAAAGCCAGCCGGCCACCAGGGGCAGGAAAACCGCACCCAGGCCGAAAACCGCGTTTACCAGGTTAAGCACCCATCCGGGATTATCGGGGTAGAGGTCGTTGATCAGCGTGTTTATCCCGGCATTAAAGCAGCCTACTCCCGCACCCAGCATGAACATCACGGCCCAGGCCCAGGCCGGAGTAGCCACCAGGCAGGCAAGCAGCATGGCAGTCCCGGAGAACAGGCTCCCGGCTATCAGGACCGGCTTTTTTCCGTAACGGTCCATCAGGGGGCCGGCGGCAAAAAGCGTTAAAAACGAAGCGCTGCCGATAAAAAAGAAGAACGTGCCGCCGACCTGGGGCACAGTGGCCGAGACCTGCACGGCGAACTTCTCCAGCGAGGCCCCGATCAGTGAGACCACCAGTCCTAAAACAAAATACCCGGAACAGCAGGCTGCGGTCAGTCTGGTGCGGGAAAAGGATCTTTGTCTCATCTGGTGCTTACGCAGTCTCTCTTCAGGGAACGTGTATTCTTTTTTACAGCCGGATGTTATGCTACCGGGAAACAGTAACCGGCACCGCTGATAAAGATACCGGAGTGGCGAAATAATACCCCTGCGGTAATCCAGTTGTCAAGGTTAACTGAGCACCCGGCCAGAGTAGCCGGAGATGAAAAAACCTGAAGGGTGCTCACCCGCGGCTTTACTGATA
>JAFGTO010000053.1 GCA_016934095.1 Candidatus Glassiibacteriota bacterium | reverse complement strand
TTAACTGGATGCCGCCACTAACTCCTTTTTTTCCTGGATATTAAATGATCTTCAAGAAAGCCTCCGCCACAACCGTGGGCCTGGACCTGGGAAGCTACTCGGTCAAGATGGTGGAGATGGACCTTTCCGGCAAAGACCCGGTGCTGATCAATTATGGGATCACCGAGCTGCAGCCGAATTCCATCAAGGGCGGTCAGGTAGTAGAGCGCCAGGCCGTGGTCGAGGCGATCGGCATTCTTTTCGAGACCTGCCAGGTGGTGAACCGCCAGGTCTGTGTAGGCCTCAGCGGCACGGATGTGATTATCAAGACTATCCAGACCGACCGCATGACCAGGGAAGAGCTGGAGAAAAACATCACCTGGGAAGCCGAGCAGCACGTGCCTTTCCCCCTCAAAGAGATCAACCTCGACTTCCAGTTGCTGGACCCGGAAGGTACCGATCCCCAGATGAATGTCCTGCTGGTGGCGGTCAAGCGGGAGCTGGTGCAGGAGAAGCTTTCGCTTTTCGAGGAGTGCGGCTGTGAAGTGCTGGTGATGGATGTGGATACTTTCGCCCTGATGAACGCTCTCGAGGCCAATTACGAAGCCCCCGGTTCCGGCTGCGACTGCGTGGTGCATTTCGGCCACGAATCCACCCAGTTAGGGCTGGTCAAGAACGGTTTGCCGATACTGACCCGCCACCTGCCGGTGGGAGGCAAGAACCTGGTGGATACCATTCAGGGACAGCTCGGGATCTCGGAGGATGAGGCTTACCTGGCGATGATGGGCGAACAGGCGGCAGAATCCCCTGCCGAAAGCCCTCCACCGGATATCACCAATTTCCTGCCGGTCATGCTCGACGAGGTTATCACCGGGGTCAACCGCGCAGCCGCCTTTCTCGAAAGCACGGCGGAAGGCGGCGTGATCGAGCGGGTTTTCCTCAGCGGGGGCTGTGCCAATATCCAGGGCCTGCACGCCCAGTTCGAGGAACAGGTGGGATTGCCTTGCCAGATCTGCAACCCGCTGTCGAAGATAGCTTTCAAGACCGAGTTGTTCCAGGCTGAACCGGTGGAGAGGGTCGCTCCGTCGCTGATGCTGGCTATCGGCCTGGGCTTGCGGATGCCGTAAAGCTCGAGGCTTTGTTTGCGGCCGATACTTTTACGCTGAAACCGAAAAAGATAAAGACCGGGACATGCTGAAGATCAACCTGCTTCCGCCGGAGCAGCGGAAGAAACTTAAAAAGGTGAAGCCGGCCAGGAAAAGAGCCTTTGCCATGCCCAGGCTCACGCTGGCCCTCAAGTTCGATCCGTGGGTGGTGGTCCCGGCAGGGGCGGCGGTACTTCTGGTGCTGATGATTGCCGGTTCTTTTTTCTGGCTCGGTTACCAGGAGAAAAAAATCAAGGCGCGAAGGGATACCAACCGGGTCGAGCTGAACCGGTTGAACCAGGTCGTCCTCAAGGTCAACCGGTTACAGCAGCAGACAGACCAGTTGAAAGACAGGATGAATATCATACTCAAGGTTGAC
Organism: Candidatus Glassiibacteriota bacterium; assembly: GCA_016934095.1. Classification (GTDB taxonomy): domain Bacteria; phylum Gemmatimonadota; class Glassbacteria; order GWA2-58-10; family GWA2-58-10; genus JAFGTO01. The sequence continues at coordinate 4,079 of JAFGTO010000053.1, read as the reverse complement.
CGGAACCGGTTCCTCTGGCCCAGGGTCCTCGACGAGATAAACGGAGCGCTGCCGCAGTATACCTGGCTGGAAAGTGTCTCCGAAACTTCACCTTTCCCGCGGCTGGTTCTCCGCCTGGAAGGGACCGCCATGAGCAACCTGAGTGTCAGCAGGTTCATGAGAAACCTGGAGTTCGCCTCCCTGCTTACCAATGTCCGGCTGGTAAGCTCGGTGGAGCGACGGCAGGGTAGTTACGACACCCAGTATTTCACTATCGAATGCGCATGCGCGCTGAACGAGGCCCCCGATTCCACCGCTGGGGCAACCGCCGCACGGTAGCGCCAGGAGATGCCGGGCCCTGGGGCGGGGGCCGTAAGATATTCCTACAGCCGATGAGGTCGTGATGACAGGAAAAACGATGATCAAGTTTATCTCCGGCCTGGCGGCCGTGTTGGCCGTAGTCTGGTTCGCGGCTTGCGATAACGAACACAACGTGAATGCCGGCAACCTGGTCACTGTCGACGGGTACGTTTTCCAGTCGCGCACGCAGAGAGTGGGTGTCCCGGATGTTACCGTGGTCCTGGAAAAATCCCCGGACAGCGGCAGCCCGAATATTATCCCGGACCTCTTTATCCGCACCGATGAGAACGGCCACTGGCGGGCCAGGTTCAGCCTGAGCTATCCGGACGGCGGTGGGGTGTTCGACATCACCTCCCAGTACTACGAGGAGAGCATGCGGATTATCATGTTCAGCTCCGAGTCGCGGATCTTCGACCTGGGAGACGGTTTCACCTTCCAGGCGGGTAAGACTTACCAAATCTGGGATGTTTTCCTGGAGGACTTCGCCGCGGCGGATACCACCGGATAGCCCGGCAGGGTTACGGTCTCGCGGGTTTCGCTTTAACAGGATGGGAACCGTGCGGGCGGGCTGAAAATACCGAGAGGGCAAAGGCATCATGGCCATCGACACCAGCGATCCCAAAATCCAGAAATCCTTGTTCGTCATGCTCGTGGTAATCGGACTGGGCTACCTGTATTATGCCTATATGTACGGCCCGAAAGTGGAGGAAATCACGAAAGCCCTGTCCGAGCTGAAAAAAGTGGAGTCTGAGCTGGATGAGGCCCGGGCTTTCGTAGAGTCGTCGGACACCGCCTTCCTGCGGGTCCAGCTCGACCGGACCTCCCAGGAGCTGGATTTGATCAAATCGCTGCTGCCGACCAGCGAGAATCTTGCCGAGCTGCTGGAGCAGGTCACCCATGTCGCCGACCGCACCGGGGTCAAATCCGCCCTCTTCGAGCCGTCCGCTCCGGTCCAGCATGAGATCTACCAGGAGCGCCCCTACAAGGTAACCCTGCGTGGCGGGTTCCATGAAACGGCCATGTTTCTCTCGGAGGTGGCCAGCCTCCCGCGGATCATTAAACCGTCAGGTCTGAGCATGGTGCGCAAGGCTCGCAAGGGCCCGGAGGAAGAAGAGCTCCTGACTGCCCAGATGGTTCTGACCACCTACCTGCTGGTGGAGAAACCCCCGGAAACGAAGCAGGAAGTTAAAAAGAAATCGGCAAAGAAAAAGAGGAAATGAGATGCCCCTTTCAAAGATTGCAGTGAGATTGCTTCCGGTGCTGCTGGTTATGCTGGAGGCATCACAGGGCCTTTTAGCCCGGCCGGAAAGCAAGCGGGCCTCAGCCGGAGACCCCGGAGGAGCGGCCGCGACGGATTCGCTCGCACGGCGGACGGATGCGGACAGCTCGCGGCTCCTGCAGGGAGTGATGTCCGCAGCGGATTACCTGGAAAACCGCGAGCGGTTTTTCTATCCCCACACCCGGAGGGAAGACCCCTTCAGCTTTCCTTTCAGTAAGGCCCAGCCGGGCAAGAAGGGCGAGGGCCTTAGCCTCGGCGAGCTGGAGTTGACCGGGGTGCTGTTCAGCCCGGACGGCCGGAGTGTGGCAATCCTCGGTACGGCCTCGGACAAGCAGTCAGGAGGCAAGGAGGAATCCAAGGGCGGAATGAGCATATTGGTGCGCACCGGGGACATGATCAGTGGGGCGGAAGTGGTGATGATCGAGGCCAAGCGCATACATTTCTTGGTAAGAGAGTACGGCATAGAGCGCAGAATAACCATAGAACTGAAACCCCTCATGGAGGAAAAAGCTAATGAACCCTCTAGACCAGCCGGCGGCAGCGGCGGTCAGGCCGGGGAGGGCCAGTCCGGGTATGAAGAATACGGCAGCCAGCCTCCACAGCGCCGTTAGATCAGCCTGGCTTATCCTGGTGTTTCTCTCGATGGCCGCCGGCTTGACCCGGGCCGAGGCACCCATCCTGCGTGAGTCTGCACGCCGGATCAGCGTTGACTTCCATGATGCGGATATCAGGTCTGTGCTGATGGCCTTTTCCGAGTTCAGCGGAGTGAGTATCATCGCCAGCCAGTATGTCTCGGGAAAGGTTACCGCACGTATTACCAACACGCCCTGGGACCGGGCTTTGTACACCCTGCTGGAAAACAACGGCTTCGCGGTGCGCGAGCAGGAAGGTATCCTGACCGTGGATACCATTGAGAATGTCCGGGCCAACGAACAGCTCGAAGATTTGTACACCAAGATCTTCCGCCTCAACTACCTGAAGAGCGCGGAGTTGGGACCCACGGTGGCAGCCCTGCTGAGCGAAAGGGGCAGGCTGCAGGCGGATGGCGGGAGCAATGCGCTGATGGTCATCGACATCCAGGATCGCATAGACAAGATAGCGGAGGTGATCGCCGAGCTGGACCGGGAGACCCGACAGGTGGAAATCAGCGTCCAGCTAAGCTTCATCAACAACCGTGAGCTGCGCGAGCTGGGTATCGACTGGCGGGCACACAACCTCAACAACCCCCTGACCGACACGCGCTTCAGCGCGGGTGTCACCAGCGGGTCCCAGGTGGCCGGCCCGACTGCAAGCTTTTCCGTGGGCACTGTGCGCAAGGGAGTGAATCTCGCCGCCATGATCAACTCCCTGGAGACGATGAACAAGGCCCGTACCATCGCCAAACCGGTGATCACCACCATGAACAACCTGCCGGCCAGGGTGCTGGTGGGCCAGCGGACCCCCCTGCGGGTCGTGGATTACGGTTCTGCAGGTACCGGGCCTCAGGCCCCGCAGGCCATGTCGCAGATGGTGGAAACCGGGGTTAAGCTGCAAGTCATCCCACAGATCACCGAAAACGACAAGGTGCTGATCCAGATCCTGGCCGAAAACTCGACCGCCGAGACCGGGTCCGAGGGGGTTTTCTTCAAGACCCAGGAGGCCAGCACCCGGCTGCTGCTGGATGACGGCGCCACGGGAGTGATCGCCGGACTAACCGTGAAGAACGATTCCAAGGTTAAAAGCGGGGTGCCCGGAGTGAGCAGGATCCCGGTGCTGGGACGCTTTTTCAGCTATGATAAAGACCTTACCGAAGAGGAAGAGCTGGTAATTATCATCACGGCCCGGATAATCAGCTCCGGCGAACCGGAGCCTTCTACGCCGACCGAAGAGTCGCGGGAACCGGGAGGCGAATGATGGCTAATCTGCTGAGAAAATCGCTGCTCCCCGTGCTGATAGGCTTAGGTGCGCTCCTGACCGTGGTCTGCGAGGAGGACAAATCGCCTACCGGTGCCTCCGCCGCCCCGGCCAGCCTGAAATACATTTCCGGAAACAACCAGATCGGCCAGCGGCTCAAGCGTCTCGACCAGCCTTTCATGGTCCAGGTGCTCGACCACAGCGGCGATCCTGTGGCGGCGCACAAGGTGGTCTTCGAAGTCACCTCGCCTTCCGGGACCCTGGCCGGCAACGGACAGAAGAAGCAGGAAGTGCAGACCAACGCCAACGGGATGACCTCGGTCTACCTGGTGTTGGGCGATTCGGTCGGCAACGGCTACACGGTGGAGGCCTCGGCGGTGGATGCCGCAAACAAGCACCTGGCCAACTCGCCTTATCTGTTTAACGCAGTCGCGGATACCGTCTACACCGGCGGCGGAGAGGATGTAACCCCGGGCGATACCACCCAGCCCGCGACTAGTTATTCCGCCAACAGCGTGCGGATAATCTCCGGGAACTACCAGGGCGCCGGCGGAGAATATTTCGAGGG
>JAFGTO010000392.1 GCA_016934095.1 Candidatus Glassiibacteriota bacterium | reverse complement strand
GCTGGCGATCGGGAAGCCCGCCTCGATCACATCGACGTTGAGCCGCTCGAGCTGGCGGGCCATCTTGATCTTTTCCTCGAGGTTCATGCTGCAGCCCGGCGACTGTTCTCCATCGCGCAGGGTGGTATCGAAAATGATCACTCTATCTTTGTTCTGAGACATTTTATTCCTCACCTGTAAAATATTGTGCTTTATCTCCACCCCCGGCTGATCCCCGGGGAATTAAAGCCGCTTAAAAAGAAATCTCCGTTTCGACTCCAGTCTGTAAAGACACAAGCTGGTAGTCGAATACCACTTGCTGATCACTGCTGACCTGAACATGGGGCAATCCGGAAAAGTTTGTAATTTAACAGCTTACTTAAGTAATCATCATGCAGGTAAAAATACGCCCCGGCCCGCCGGGCGGTGAAAAATCAACTGATGTCGCCGATCGACCTGCCGATAGCCCTGGCGATAATGTTCAACTCGCGCATCAGCTCGTCGAACTGCTCCGGGTACAGGCTCTGGGCGCCATCGCTCAAAGCGTGTGCCGGGTCGTGGTGCACCTCGACAATCAAACCGTCCGCCCCGGCGGCGATAGCTGCGCGGCCCATGGGCAGCACCTTGTCGCGGATGCCCGTACCGTGGCTGGGATCGGCCCAGATCGGCAGGTGGCTGAGCTTATGCACGATGGGAATAGCGCAGATATCCATCGTGTTGCGGGTATAGGTCTCGAAAGTACGGATCCCCCTCTCGCAGAGGATCACTTTCCTGTTGCCGCCGGAGATAACGTATTCGGCGGACATCAGCAGCTCTTCGATGGTGGCCGAGAGCCCGCGCTTGATCAGCACCGGCCGGTCGACCTTGCTCAGCCGCTTGAGCAGGGTAAAGTTCTGCATGTTGCGTGCGCCCACCTGCATGATATCCACGTAATCGAGCATCGCATCGATCTGGCTGGCATCCATCACCTCGCTGACTACGGCCAGGCCGTGCTTGTCCGCAGCCTGGCGCATCAGCTTCAGGCCTTCCTCCTCGAGTCCCTGGAAACTGTAGGGCGAGGTGCGGGGCTTGAAGGCACCGCCGCGCAGGATCTTGGCTCCGCTGGCCGCCACAGTTGCAGCTATCTTCTCGATCTGCTCCCTGCTTTCCACCGAGCAGGGGCCGGCGGCGATGACCACCTCGCGGGAGCCGATGACAACGTTCTTTACCACGATCTCTGTGTTGTCCGGCTTGAACTGGCGGCTTGCCAGCTTATACGGCGCAGAGATACGGATAACCTCGTCCACTCCCTCCAGGAGCTCGAAATCCCGGGTGTCGACCGCAGAGACATCCCCGATCGCTCCGATGATTGTACGGTTGAGACCCGTGCTCCGGTGAGCGTCGAGCTTCAACTCGCTGAGCCGCTTGATGACACCCTGGATCTGGTCCTCGGTGGCATCGCCTCGCATGCTAATGACCATTTTGCTTTCCTTCGGACTGTTCGCGCTCGAGACGGCGGGTCTCGTCGATTATCCGTTCAAAAAGTCTCGAAATCGCCCCGTCGGACAACGGCCCGGGATTCTCGGCCTTGACGTGCTTATAGATCTGGTTCTCCCGTTCCGGGCAGTACACGGGAATATCGGTCCGCCGTTTGATCTTACCGATTTCCAGAGCATATCCGGCCCTGCGGTTGAACAGCTCGAGCAGACGGTTGTCTATCTCATCTATCTTGATTCGCCAGCCCTCTATCTCTTTGTCCTGTTTGTCGCTCATCAACTGATAATCCCCGGCTATACCAGCCCGGGCAGAACCTGCCCGGCTGAATACAAAAAAGCCACTACCGGTTTGATAGTGGGCTTCTTTTCTTCGAGCAATCGATTTTCCCGCTTGAGAAGTTCAGCGCCTCACTATCAAACGCAGCCGGCATCCCGCAAAATACAAGTACAAATAGCGGTACCATAGGCCGAAAGACAACAAATAAAAAGCCGGCAGCAGCAGGGTGAGGTTTCCATCCAGAGGAAAACTTATTTCAGGACAGGGGAAAATCATTGCCATTTCTTTTTAAAATATTTGTTATGTGCCTCAATTCGGATATTCTATTGTAACTGATCCGCGGCCTGGAGTCAAGTAATTTAATGGCTGTTACGGGATCACCGCCTCCCGCACCGGGTTTGATTCATTCCGGCCGGCCGTGAGAAATATTCCGGATAAGACCCGCTTGTGCGGCCGGAGCCAGGGAAAACGGGCTTTTAAAGGGCCCCGGAGCCGGCGATAAGCCTGTTTTCAGAAAGAAAATTTACCGAAATCCTCGGGATTCATCTTGCGCAGGCTCTCGCGCAGGGCCTCCGGATCGTAATCCTCGGCCTGGGTCACTGTTTTCGGCATTATTTTACTGGCGCTTTCCAGCAGCTCATCCGTGGTGAGGATGGGAGCTTTCATGCGCAAGGCAAGAGCGATGGAATCACTCGGCCGGGCATCCAGCTCGATCACCTTGCCGCCGCTTTCGAGAAATACCCTGGCGAAATAGGTATTGTCCTTCAGCTCGTTGATGAAAACCCTCTGCAGGCTCACTCCCAGCTCGATCAGGCACTGCTTGAACAGGTCGTGGGTCAGGGGGCGCTTGAACTTGACACCGGCGATTTCCATGGCGATAGCGCTGGCCTCGCTGGGCCCGATCCAGATCGGTATCACGCGCTCGCCCTCTTTTTCCTTGAGCAGAACCACCGGAGAATTGTTGGAGCCGTCGATACCCAGGCCGGAAATAGTAAGCTCGATCATGAGGTACACTCGCTTCAAAAAAAGAATGGAATGACCGGTTTGTTTCCGATACCGCCGAGACTCAGGTTCCCATGTCCCAACTGCTGAGGTATTTCACCTGCTCTGCTGTCAGCTTGTCGATAGCCACCCCCATGGATTTGAGTTTCAGCTCGGCGACCCACTCGTCGATCGACGCGGGCACTTCATAGACCCCGGGATCGAGCTCCTGGTGGTTTTGCACCACGTATTCCGTGGTAAGCGCCTGGACCGCAAAGCTCATGTCCATCACGGAAGCCGGGTGTCCCTCGGCAGCGGCGAGGTTGATCAGGCGGCCTTCAGCCAGGACAAAGATCCTGCGGCCGTCGGCAAGCACGTAGGCATCGACCAGGGGGCGCACTTCTTTTTCCACCCGCTCGGCCATTTTTTCCAGCCCGGGCAGGTCGAGCTCGACATTGAAATGCCCGCTGTTGCAGACAAAGGCACCATCCTTCATCAGCTTGAAATGCTCGGGCCGGATGACGTTGATATCGCCGGTCAGCGTGCAGAACAAGTCGCCTATCCTGGCCGCCTCTTTCATGGTCATCACCCGATAGCCATCCATCACCGCCTCGATAGCCTTGACCGGGTTGACCTCGGTAACCACTACGTTAGCACCCATACCGCGGGCCCGCATCGAGAAGCCACGGCCGCAGTAGCCGTAGCCTGCCGCGACCACCGTCTTGCCCGCCATCAGGATGTCGGTCGCCCGGATAATACCATCCACCGTGGACTGACCGGTACCGTAGCGGTTGTCGAACAGGTGCTTGGTCATCGCATCGTTGACTGCGACTACGGGGATTTTCAGGGCATTGTCTTTGGCCATGGCCCGCAGGCGGATGACCCCGGTGGTAGTCTCTTCCATGCTGCCCATGATCTCGCCGACCTGTCCCGGAAACTCGGAGTGGACAGTAGAGACCAGGTCCGCCCCGTCATCCATGGTAACCCGCGGCCGGTGCAGGATCGCCCGCTTGATGTGGTCATAGTAAGTATCCCTTTTTTCCCCGCGAATGGCGAAGACCTTCACTTTATCATGTTTGACCAGTGAGGCCGCCACGTCATCCTGGGTGCTCAGCGGGTTCGAGGCACACAGCATCAGGTCCGCCCCGCCAGCCTTGAGCGTACGGCAGAGGTTGGCGGTTTCCGCGGTGACATGCAGGCAGGCACTCATTTTAAGGCCTTTAAGCGGCTTTTCTTTCTGAAACCGCTCGCGCACCAGGCGCAGCACCGGCATGTCATTCTCAGCCCAATCAATGCGCTTTTTTCCTTTGCCTGCCAGCTTGGGCTCTGCGATGTGGCATTCCATGTGGACTCCATGCTTAACTGGTTATTGGTAAACGCATACTGTTAACTGTAGTTTAATCTCAAAGGATTATCAAGAGCAAAGTATTGCTTACCCCAAAGTTATTCCTCATCGAACCAGTCTTGCAGGATTTCCACGATCTGCCGTGCCTGTTTGGCGCTGGAGATGTTGAACTTGCTCTGGGGAATATACCTGTCGTTTCTTTTTTGATAGCGTTGAATGCGCGCTTTCGGCGGCCCGTATTCCCCGGTCTGATGGTTCAGATCCTGGTAGAGGAAAATCACGGTCACCCATAATCCACCCTTGCTGATGACCCGCTTGTCGAGTTCCCTGGTAGAGAGCTTTCCCTGCTCGTCCTGCCAGTTTATGGTCAATTCATCTATCGTGCCAGCCAAATTCAGCCCTCCGAAAATTTTAATTGAAAATTCCCCGCTCAAGCTGCGGGGAGCTTTCGGTTTTTAAAGTGGTTATGATTCTTTTTATTTGCTCGCTAACCGGTGCGGCAAGCTGCCGGCAATGCGCCCGGGCGTTCAATACATCTACCGAAGATAATGATTGCCTGAGGAGCTGCATACCCACGCGGAAATTAAAAACAAACCGGCAGCTTCTCGCAAAAATCGAGGCGGAAAACTGCCGGCAGTCTGAATCCGGCCTTAAACAAAACGATGGGAGAATAATTTCAGACTTCCTCAAATAAAAAACAACTCGCGCTCTGCGTTGCTCTCATCCAGCAGGATATGCAGCGAGTCGGGCCCGGTCGCGGGCAACATCATGTCCCAGACCAGTTTCTGGTTGGTACCGGGAATGGTTATTTCCGAATGCAGCCACCAATCTCCGAGAGGCAGGTTCAATTTTTTCACCATGCAATCGTTGCCAGTGGTCTCGATCTTGGTTTTTCTCTCCGGTGGGATGTTCTCCTTGAACTCGTCAAAACCCTGGTATGCCGACTGCCGCCATTCATTCAACATGGTGTTGTACGATGCCCGCGTGCTCATGTACCTCTCGTAAGTACTTTTCTGTTCGGCCGAGACTTTCTGCAGCGCCTTTTCCAGCGCCTGGAACAAGGGATAGAGCTTTTTGTATTCGATGGATTTGACATCCATTTTCTCGAGTCTTTCATGAAGCGAGCTCACTGAATCGGCGTATCTGGTCTGGCGAGTCAGGGCGTTGCGGTACTCATCCAGCAGGGTCATTAATTCAGTGGAATCGGGTCTTGGGCCGGGGTTGTTGATCTGTGCCAGGCTGTCCAGCACCCCGTCGTAATCGTACGAGAGCAGCATTATCTCAATGCCGCTGCAGGAGAGGTCTCCGGGCAGTGTGAGCTCGACATAATAGCTGGGTTTGGTCGAGCAGCCTGCCAGGCAGAGGATCGTAGCAAAAACGATAACGTATGTTAAGCGACCCGAATTCATGTAGCACTCCTCCTGCATCTAGAATATGGCTGGGGTTGCGCAAGCCGGTCCCAGGAACGCCGTAAAAATCAACGCTCCGGTAAAGAGAGATTAATAATAATACATCAGGGCAATGTCAAGCATAAATATCGATGCTCTGCCCGGCGGTGGCGAGCCGTCCTGTCATGGCAGTCATCGAAGCGATAGCGCTGCGGGTCAGGAAGCGGCTGGCCTCGGCCTGACGCTCAGCCGAGTTCTGCTGGTCCTGGGCGCGCTTAACCGCCCAGGATTGCAGCTCCCACATGCCGTACAGCTTGCTCAATCTTCGCATGCCTTTCTCGCTGACATGGATCATTTCCAGCTCGGCCATCTCTTTCGGCTGCTCCAGCCAGGTGGCATTAGCGGCCGGGCGGTTGGATCCGGGCAGCGGGCCTGCACCCCAGGCGTCCCCCAGGACCGATGGTCCTGCTGCACCGCCCGAATAACCGGCCTGCCGGGGCTGATCGTAACGTACCGCGTTAAATGACCTTTCCGGATACCTGCCGGGTGAAATCGAGGAAATATCCATTTGCCCTACCTCCTGTCAAGGTAGATGTTTCGACCTTCTATTACCTGATATTGTCCAAAACTAAAGTTTCCCGCTTAATTGCCGATACAACTGTTGATTCCCCTTTCTTAACTTAAGAGCACAAAAAAGCCGGACATGGAGGTATAAAAATCCCTTCACGGGAACCTTTAATACCTCCTGGACAAGACAATGCTTTTTGTGCGCCTGGGCTCGGGAAGTCGCCACTTCCCGGGCCTTTTTTAGTCCCTGCCCTGCACCTGATAACTAACCGAAATCTCTAGCGCCGGAGCAAACAACCTCCCGGCTTGAGGAAAAATCTATCAACAGCAATATGTAATAAATGCTGTCCTCTGAGTAATAATTTCCGCTGCCGGATAGAATTGCAGCAAAAGTCAAAAATTTTTTATCTTTGAAAAGTTGAGGCCGACTACTAAAATATACCAGAAGGAAAATCTCTATTGGTGGTATGCTGAGAGGTGAGACTTTTACGGCAGCCACTGTGCTCTCCCGGTTACGGACCGCCCCCGAGGAAGCCCGTAGTCTGGAGAGCTTTTTTATTATACAGCTAAAAGACCGGGAAGTAAAGAATAATCGATCCGGGAAAATCAGATCTTCCCCGCGGTAAGCTGCGGGGAATGCACTCGCCAGCCAATTCAGATGTACAGCTTGACGGCTTCCGGCGACGGTTTCAGGCGATAGACCCAGAGATCCACCCGTTGCCCCCTCAACTCTGCCGGCACTATTGCCTGTCTTGCCCTGACGAGCTCTCCGGAAATATTGTTTAAGCGCTTGAGCTTGGCGGCCAAACGGTTGCCGTAATCGATCGGCTCGACCGATCTCCGCTTCCGGGCCGTAAAATTTTTATAAACTTCTAGCTGTTGCGCGTGCAGCGACTGGAAATCGATAAGCAACTGAAAAACCACCTTGAAAGATAACGGAAGGCTCGGTTTCGGAGTCAGCCCGCGAATAAAGCCATATATAAATATATAATATAAACTCTGCATATCCAAGTAATTGGTAATTTTTTTCTCTTGAGTGCTCAATTCCAGCCTCTTATATTGAAAAATCAATCTCTTCAGGGAGACAATTATAAGTGCCCAGAATTGAGTTTATTTCCCCGAACTGGGAATGCAACAAGTGCCACACCCCGGCCAGTCAGTCGATCCGCATCGTGGATGGGAAATTGAGCCCCACCTATTTTTACCTTCCCCAGAAATGCACCGGGTGCGGGAAGCTGTTAGACTTCTACAAGGTACTCGAAGGTTATTCCGTAGAGACAATCAAGCTCGCCGATAAAGTCCTGGTATAAAGCGTGTCAATATCGTTTACCCTGCTGCTGGTCAATCCACTTGGCAAAGGAGCGCGACATGTATCGCGAGAGAGCGCAAGCGAGAGCCGGGTCCTGTCTCAGGCCTTTCTCCACGCAGGTTTTCAGTGCCTTAATGATTCTGGCGGTCTCCGGCATCCTGTTAACGCCTGCGGACCGGCTTTCGGCCGCACGGATGAAACCCGGACCCAAGGTGAGCTCTGCGGCCCAGCTCAAGGCTTACACCGGGGTAGCCTCGGCGGCGCTGATCGATGATAACGAGGCCAGGGAGGCTTTTATGCTCTGGGCCAGGAAAGTCAGGCTTTTTTTCGGCCGCACAGTGGACGGCATCTCCCCGGAGGTGCAGGTCACTCTCTGCGAGGCGACCGCAGATTACCTGTATTCGAGCTATACGCCCACTGCTGTCGAGTACCGGCGCGGCTCCCGCCCTCTCCTGGAGAAAGTGGTGAATGAGGTAACGGCTGGACTGTCCACGGACCGTGATAAGATACTCGCGCTGATGAGGTTCGTGCGGGATCTTTCGCCGAACCCCGGGCGGCGGGACCTTTTTGTCGGGGGCACCGAGGAGGAAGTAATCAAGAAACGCGCCTGGGTCTGCAACGAAAAGGCCAGGGCACTGATCATCCTCTGGCAGGTGGCCGGCTATTCTTCGCGTTTCGTGGGACACCATATCGGCGGACACGCCACCACCGAGGTTTATTTCGAGGAAAAGTGGGCCTACCTGGATGTGAGGGGGAAATATTTCCTGTTGCCGGACGGGAAGTTTGCCAATACCTGGGAGATCTGGAACAAACCGGCCCTGATCACCTCGCAGAAACCGGAGATCTACCTTGAAATGGCGCCCGGGTACAATATTGACAAGACCTTGATGTACTTCAATCCCCGCGAGGTAATCGGCTTCAACAACTACTTTGTCTCCGATGCGGATAAATACGACTACTCCTGGGAAATAGACAGCGACTGGGCCGTGAAGTCTGGCTATGACAGGGTGCAGGCGGATTATCTCAAGGTGCGCGCCCAGGTGCTGGGGCTGGAACAGCAGGAATGACTAAAGCGTCTGAGGAGGGTTTGGCTTGCTGCCGACAGCTTCCGCGGGAAATCCAGGCAGGGCACTCATTGCCGCACGAAAAAATAAGCCCCGGTCGCGTCTGCGGCCGGGGCTTCAGGCTATGGAAGGCTGCACTAATAATCGCACCGAAAAAAAAGCGGCCGGCATGCCTGCCTTGAAGGCAGCCTCCAGGGTCATGGGGTGAGCGACGGGACTTGAACCCGCGACCACATGGGCCACAACCATGTGCTCTACCAACTGAGCTACGCCCACCATCGTTCACTCAAAGTCCGGTCAGAAAATATACAAGTACCGGCAGCCGCTGTCAATATTGTCCTGACTGGAACCGGCGGGAGTCGCTGAGCCTCGAAGGCTGATGATCGCCGGGAGTCGGATGGTTTCGCTCCTCACCATTTAATACCCTCGGCAGCCAGCCACTTCCTGGCCTCCTCGACACCGAGCCGCGCCGCCGATTTATAGTCCTCCACCGCAGCAGAATAATCACCACCGGAAAGCCTGGCCCCAGCCCGGTTGTAATAGGCCAGCGGGTATTCCGGCACGATTGCGAGCACCCTGTCGAAGTCCTGGACCGCCTGGGCTAACCGGCCCAGCTTGATATTGGCCAGCCCCCTGTTGTACACGGCTTCAGAATAATTGGGCTCGAGCCTTATCGCCAGGTCGAAATCACGCACTGCCTGATTGTATTTTTCCAGCTCGGCATAGGATGCACCCCGCTCGAAACAGGCGGCCGCGTTCTGGGGATCCAGCTCCAGGGCCCAGTCCAGGATGTCGATTGCCTGGTAATATTGTGCGGATTCGTACAGGCCGCTGCCCTTCTCAAACAGCTCAGCCGAGTTCAGGCCGGCAAAGCTCACCCGGTTCTCCGGAGATGGTGCCGAATCCGCTACCAGGGTCAGCACCTGGCCGGGCTTGGTATTGCGCTGCTGATCGACCCAGAGGAACGCCATGCCCGCCAGGCAGGCTGCTACCAGCCCCACCGCAAAACCCGGAAGGAATCCCGGGTAACTCCTCTTTTTCACCCTGCGGATGCCGATCATACTTCCGGTCCTGTGCCTGGTCAGGTGCTCAAGCTCCCTGGGCTGCTCCCTGGCCCTGCGCTCCGACTTCCTCTGTCCCGGGCCCCCGGCTTCTTCTTCTGCCCGGGATTTTCTCCTCCTGTCCCAGCTTTCCAGATCGGTACGGGCTCCCGCTTTGATCAGAATTTTCTGAATATCTTCCTGCTGGTGAAAGGCCGCCAGCTTCATGGCCGACCAGCCGTCCTTGTCCTGGAGGTTGACCATGGCTCCGGCCTCGATCAGGGCAGCGGCTATTTCCGCCTGCCCGTTGCTTGCAGCGAACATCAGCGCAGTCCTGTATGTCTTGTCCCTGGCGTTCACATCGGCGGCGCCGGCGAGCAAGGCCTTGACCGTGGGCAGATTACCCAATACCACGGCGTGCATCAGTGCGTCTCCGCCATAACTATCCTGCAGGCTGACATTCGCCCCGTAATCGAGCAAGATCTGGACAATATCCGCATGACCGCTCTCGGCGGCCAGCATCAGTGCCGTATCGCCGCTGGCTGTGGTGATGTCCGGGTCGGCTTTGGCCTCGAGCAGCAGCCTGGTGATAATGCAGTAGCCGTTGAAGGCGGCGATCATCAGGGCCGTCTCTCCGAGGTTGTTCTGACGGTTCACCTCCGCCCCGTTCTCCACCAGAAGTCTTACCACCTCGCCGCGGGATTCAATGGCAGCGAACATCAGTGCCGACCTGCCCCCTAACTCATCCTGCAGGTTGGGATCGGCCCCCGCCTCCAGCAAAGCCCTGACTACCACCAGGTGCCCCTGCCTGGCAGAGAGCATCAGGGGTGTTACCCCGTCATTGCCGCGTATGTTGACATCCGTGCCGGCGCCTAACAGCGAGTTCAACTGCTCGATCAGACCCTCTTTGGCCGCGTGCAGCAGGCGGTTCCTCTGGAAAAACATTTTGAGTCTCCCGGAATTTCATTGATTTCTTGCTTTCTTGATTTTACCTCTTATTGCCGTTTTGGTCAAGCAGATAATCTTCCGGGTATTTTGCAGATGAGGTCGGATTATACAAGGCAGGGATTAGACGAGCAGTTGTATCTTGGTCTTGGCCTGGTCATAGGCAAAGGGTTTGATCAGGTAGTCGCTGGCACCGGTGGCGCTCGCTTTCTTAATCAGCACGCTCGAGTTGAAATCACAGATAACCACCACCGGGATCATCCGGGTATTCTCCCCGGACTTGAGGGTCCTGAGAACCTCCAGGCCGTTCACCAGCGGAATACGCAAATTCAAGAAAATGATGTCAGGCCTCTGCTTGAGAGCGACCTCGACCCCGGCCTTGCCGTCGAAAGCGGCCAGGATATGGAAGCCGTCCCCGGCCAGTCTCTTGAAAAACATCTGCAGGAACTTTTTATCATCATCGATAACCAGTACCCTCAATCCTTTCTCCCTCCAGAGGATTTTCTTTTCGGCCCTCTTTATGCTTTCCAGCACTGTTTCGTCATCGTCGCCCTCGACGAGCCCAAGCATCTCTTTGAAATTGGTTTGCTTATGCCCGATCTCTCCGATAACCCAGACAGCACTGGACCGCATTTGTGGATTTTCATCCCGCAGCATTTCGCGCAGGGAGCCTTCTATGTCTTTATAACCCAAATTCCATAAAGATCTGAGGGCATTGGCGCGCACGCGGTTGTCCTTATCTCTCTTGTATTTCATCAGAATACCTACCACGTTGCGATTACCCAGGGCCGCCAGGGACTCGATCACATTCGCTTTCACCCGGGAATCCGGGTCGTTGAGCAGCTTGACCAGTAACGTGGTCTCCTTTTCCTCTATCATCTCGGCTATCAGCTTTACCGCCGTGGCGCGCACCTTATTGTCGGAGTCGCAGATTATCTCGGCCAGGGTGCGGGCCGTAAAATTTATGTCCTCCTGGATCAGGATGTCGAGAATCTGTTTGGTGGTCTTGGGGCTGCGCAGCTCCATATTTTTGAGGTTGACGTATTTCTTGTCCAGCCCTACCAGGAACCCGACAAGATTCTTTTTCTGCTGGATTCCAAGAACTGACTTTCCCTCATCTTCCCTGAGAACCCGCAGGATGATTTTAATGACCGAGTTGCGGGCTATTTTGCGCACGAATTCGCTCGAGTAACGCGACAAGGGCAGGATGTACCTCAAGCTGTCCAGACCGCCGATATAGGCCATTTCTTTAAGCGGCTTGATTTTTTTTGCATTGGGCAGGTGTTTTAACTGGCTCTTCAACAAATCAATTCGTTTTTCGAGATCCAATTCAGGCGGGGCCGCAACACCAGGCTCGTCTTTTCCCGGCTCTCTGTCCTGCCTGCCGGTTTCCTCCGGTGATTGCTCAAATTCAAGCCCGGATTCTTCCCGGTCCTCCTCCGATTCTGAAGGAGAGTAATCTGTTGCGACCTCTTCATCAACAGGCGTGTCTTCCTCTTCCAGAGACTGTTCGAAACCCGCTTCGTTTTCTTCGCTCATTTCAGCAATCTTTCCTTCCAGGGATTTAATGGCTTAATGCTATGCTTTAAGATATCAGTCTATATATATTTAATTTAAAAGGTTAATAGCGGTAAGTATTTCGGAATCGCTCACTCAGGCCACAGTCTTTAACTTTGTTGCCGGCTTTCCTGACAGCGGTGCAGAATTGCCCCTGACCGGGTTGCCTTTTCCCGGGAGCGATTGAAAACTCCCCGCGGGCTGCCGGCGGCCAGGCACCTCAGGCCAGCAGGTTATTGATCGTCAAGACCACCTTGTCAACGTCGAACGGCTTGGTGATATAGTCGTCCGCACCGAGAATCAGGGCGTCGGAGATATCGTAATCATCGGTATAGCCGGTCATCAGGATCACCTTGGTTTTCCTGTGGAGGTCTTTTACCCGCTGAAGGACCTCGAAACCATCGATACCCGGCATCCTGACATCCGAGATTACCAGGTGATAGTTCTTGCCTGCGACTTTGCTCAAGGCGTCCTCGCCCCCCGGGCTAATCTCGATGAGGTAGCCTTCTTCTTCGAGAAGCTCGTTCAACATTGCCAGGACCTGCTCGTCGTCATCCACGATAAGAATCTTCTTTTTAGCCATGGCTTATATTCCTATAAAAATGGAGTTCTTATGGTAACAGAACCTCTTGTTGCGCATCTCCTGGGTGATCAGCTTTTTCAGGTGTCCGATACAGACAGTAACGTTGGGGAAAATACCCTGTACCACTTTGATGTAGGGCTTCTCCCTGGCCAGCAAAGCCTCGACTGTATCAAGTTTCGTTCTCTCGAGCTTCTCCATTTCTTCGAGGATTTTCCTCTCGGTTTCTACCAGGCGGTTCATCGTCGATTTTTTCTCCGGCGAAAGCTCCTTGACCTTGCCGGCCGCCTTGAAGATCCTCAGGACGGTCTCGATCTTTGCCTTGCTTTGTACCAGTTTCCCGATCCGTCCCTCTAGGTTCTCGATTTCCTTGTTGTAGCCGACACGCAGCCTGGTCTTGATATTGCGGACATTGCCGGCGTTCATCACTTCTATGCCTTTTTCGGCGATCAGCTCTCCGCCGAGAACGATACCCCTGACACCGAGCATTCTAATGAAGCCGCCGGCCCGGAGCGAGCTGCGGATGGCCTCTCCTCCCAAAATTATGTCTTCAGAGGCCACCACGCTCTGCTGCTTGACGTGGCCGATGGTGACGTTTTTGCCTTTGATCAAGCCTTTACTGTCTCCTAAGAACCCCTGCTTGACTATCACGTCCCCGTCCGCGATCACCTCTGCATCCTCCACGCAGCCCCGGACTTCCACATTCTCCCCGCAGTGGACCGCAAAGCCGCTCTTCACGTCCCCGGTAATCACCAGGGACTGGGGATAGTTGATATTACCGGTGGAATAATCGACATCTGAATTGATGAAATTGATCTCCTCGATGGTGAAATTCTTCTTCAGGGTCCCGTTCTTCAGCGCCACCAGTTGAAACTCGTTTTCCGGGGAAACCCCGATATTAGGCGTCAGCCTGAAGTCGACATCCTTGCCGGATCTCGGCGAGAGGACCTTGCCGGTTACATCAAAGCCTTGTCTACCCTTGGTGGCCGGCACTTTTTCCGCGATGACCTCCCCCACCTCGACTATGTTGCTCACCCTCATCTGCTTGAAGTCCACCCTGCCCCTGGAGTCCACGCAATCTTCAGGGCTTTTCTTCTTCAAGTCCTGCAGGGGCTTTATGTAGCCGTCCCTGCCGTTTTCCGGAGCCTTGCCCCGGGCAATGATCACCTCCTGGCCGATCAGCTTTTCCACCAGGATTTCCTCGATCCTCTTTTCGAGTATCCCACTGGTAACGCCCTTTTGTTCCAGGCTTTTCCTTAAATCGTCCTCGGTTATGGGGATGGGTTTGCCGGGAGACACTACCTTGAGGTAGGCCTGCAGCTTGTCCGGGGAGAGCCGCACCTCGATTTTGGGCGGGACGACATCGATTTTCCTCTCGGCTTCATCAAGCAGCATTCCCGCCTGTTCGGACATTTCTCCCAGCTCGTCGCTGATCTCGTATTTCAACTCGTCGATATTAAGCTTGGAGATAAAAGCCAGGTCTTCTTCCAGTTGTTTTTGATCCATGACAGCACCCTTTTTTTCTGCCATTAAAGAGAAAACTTCCTGCACTATAAGCGTGTTGAAAAATACAAACTTCCAGGGAATAATGGCTGTCAAGGGCCGTTTCCACCCCTGGGACAACAACATACGGCAAGAGAGCATTAATCGCATAAGGTATTCGATATTTTAAAGTTACAGTGGAAACGGCTTGCCTTGCCCTTGACAGCCCATGAAGCATTAGATTTCACTACGGGGCGTTGATGTCTTTTTTCAACGCCCCTCAATATAGTACTAAAATGCTAGTTCTGGTACTCCCGGCGCAACGAGACAAACCCGTTTTCGCATTCCAGGAAGCTTTTTACAATGTCCGGATCGAATTGTCTTTTCGACCTTTCCTCGATCATTGCCCTGACTTCTTCATGCGGGAAGCTGAAAGGCCGGTAGATGCGCGGGAAAGACAGGGCGTCGTAGAAATCCCCCAGGGCAATGATCCTGGCGGACAGTGGGATAGCGTTTCCCGCCAGGCCATCCGGGTAGCCGCGGCCGTCGTAGTGCTCATGGTGGCTGCGGGCGGCTTCCGTGCCGATGGTCAGAAAAGTCTGCCCTTTTACTTTTTTGGCGATATCTTCCAGCGCCCTCGCCCCTATGGTAGTGTGAGTCTTCATTATCTCGAACTCTTCCGGGGTCAGTTTGTCCGGCTTCTGCAGGATGGAATCCGGCACTCCTACCTTGCCGATATCGTGCAGGGGGGCCGACTCGAAAAGCAGGTCGATGTAGTTCTCATCCAAGACATCCCGGTAAAGGCCCATTTTTCCGAGAGTGCGTGCAATCGCCACCGAGTAATGAGCCATCCTTTCCAGGTGGAACCCGGTTTCCTCATCGCGGTACTCAGCCAGGCAGGCGAGGCCGAAAATGGTGGCCTTCCTGGCGGCCTCGAGCTCGGTGGTCCGCTCGGCCACCCTTTTTTCGATGTCGATTATATACTGCCTGTGCTCGATACGGATCCTGCGCTGATCTACTGCTTTCTCGATACGGGTAACCAGAACTTCCGGCTCGATGGGTTTCTGCACCAGGTCGAAAGCGCCGTTCTTCATGGCTTCCACGGCAGAGTCCACCTCTGCGTACCCGGACATCATGATCACCGCCAGGTCCTCACCGTACTTCAGCAGCTCGGGCAGCACTTCCAGGCCGGAGGGCCCGGGCATGCGGATATCCATCAGC
>JAFGTO010000052.1 GCA_016934095.1 Candidatus Glassiibacteriota bacterium | reverse complement strand
TCATCTCATTTTTAATCCCGAACTTGTTCGCGCTATGACTAATTTCCGCTGGCTGAATACTATATCTCTGACATCAAATTAGTATAAGACCGGTTTTACAACAAAAATAAGAGAAATCGGTCTCTCAGACCAAGGGGGATACGATCTCCCAGCTGCCTTAACCTATCCTAACATGCTATCGCTAATATACAAGGGGGAGCTTTCTTTTTCTGTCAAATCGCCTAAGGCTTTGCATGGCAACCTGTTATTCCCCCCTTTCGCAAAGGGGGGCGGGGGAGATTTCATGAAACACGCTTAAGTCAGAGTTTTTTCCCTCTATGAATGATAGAAAATGTGTATAAGCCATAGATCGAGAAGCCGCCGGCAAGCACACGCCCGGCGGCTTTTTTTATCTGCTAAAAAAACATTCGCCGGGACAGCCTGCTCCGGCCTTTGCGGCCGGAGTGAACCCTGCAGGCCAGCTCCGCTAGTTGCTGGCCCGGCGCACGTCCGGCACCCTGATCGCCGGGTTGGCGCGCAGGTAGGTGCTGAAAGTGAACTCGAACCTGCCGCCCGGCAGGGTGATCAGGCTCAGGTTGGCCTGCCAGCAGTGCAGGTCCCTGTTGAGGATGAAAGTCTGGCCCTGCAGACCGCGGTCGGAGAAATTGTAGCTGCTGGAATAGACCAGGTGCCAGTTGGGAGTGGGGTTGAAAGTGAACGACCAGCGCAGGCTCTGGCTGGCCTTGTCTGCGTCCCGCCTGCGGTTGAGGTTGTGGCTGAGGTTTACTGTCCAGGGCATGGCGCGGCTGAAAGCCAGGTCGCGCTGGGTATCGTAGCCTCGCATCGGGGTATCGAACGCGCTGCCCAGGGTGCCGGGATAGCGCAGGCTCTCCAGGTAGGCCTCTTCCTCCAGCTCGCCGGTGTCCGGCCGGCGGTCCTTGCCCTGGTAAGTGCCCCGCAGGGTGGCAGTGGTGCTCAGCCGGTTCATGAACGGCTTGAAGATCTCCCGCGGGCCGGGCTGGACCAGCTGGTGGTTCAGCGAAACCTGCAGGTTGATAAAGGAGGTCGGCGTGCTGGTCAGGGTGGTGGAGAGGTCTCCCCAGCCCAGGGTATCGCTCCTGGCGGCCCGGATGAAATCGTAGGCCACCGAGTTGCGCAGGCTCAACAGCTTACCGTTCTTCTCCCGCGGCTGGGCGGGAGCGGTGCTGTCCTCTGCGGCCCGGCCGCCCGCGGACTCGTAATACTTGTAGTCGATATCGTTGGAGACCGTGAAGTCGAGCTTGCTGGTCCTGCCGCCCTGCTTGTTTTCGCTCAGGTCGGGCTGGAAAGTGTAGGTCAGCCGGGGTCGCACGGTGTGGCGCCAGCGGAAGACCGGTCCCAGCCGCGGCCCGTCGAAAATACCGAACACCTGGGTCGAAACCGAGGTGGAGAGGTTCACCGTCTGCTCGTGGGAGAGCTTGTCCCCGGCCGCCTGGTTGTCGTGGACCAGCTCGGTGGAATAGCGCAGGGCGGGATTGAATTTCAGCCAGCCGTAAAGGGTCTGTGGACTGGCCAGATCGAAACGGGTGTTCGAGCGGTGGACCGCTTCCGTGGGGTTGTCCCGGCTCGAGGTGCGGGTGTTCGAATAATCGGTTGAGAAACCGTAGGTCAGGTTGTAGAGCCAGCCCGGGGTGATCAGCCCGGCGCGGCGCGGTACTGTCTTGGAGCGGCCCTCGAAGAGGTTCCGGCGGTTCAGGCTGAAAGAAAGCGAAGGCAGGTTCACCCGGGTTCGGGACTGGTCGTCCTGGAGGAACATCTCGTGCCGCACGCTGGAGGTGAAAGATCCCCAGGAGGGCCGCCAGCTGAAGCTGGCGGTCGAGCGCAGGCTCTGCCGCAGCAGGTCCTGCCGGTCGAAAGAAGTATTGCGCAGCAGGCTGCGGGTGCTGGTGTAGTTGACATCGGCGATCAGGCGGCCGCGCTCGGCGATTGCCTGGTTGTGCCTTCCGAACACGCTGTAAGCGGTGGAGCTGTTGACCTTGTCCTTGACCAGCCGCAGGTCGAAATTGCCATCGTAGGCGTACCGCTTGCTGTAGCGGGTGCGGCCGCGCAGGGTGGTCTGGCTGCTGGTGCGCAGGTCCACCGCGCCCAGGAAGTCGAGGTGGTCCCCTGGCGCCCAGAAATAGCCGAGGTTGCCTATAGTCCGGCCCGTGGTGCGGTCGCGCATCACGCTGTTGATCCCGATCCTCGGCTGCAGGAAACCGGAGACACGGTTGCCCCGGGTTATCGGGAAAAAAACGAAGGGCAGGGCGAAAACCGGCACCTTGCCGACCTTGAGAATGACCGGGGCGGCAAAGACCCGCTTGTTGCGGATCACCTTGATCCTGGGGCTTTCGAAGTGGTAGTGCCTGCCGTCCTCTTTGTCGCACGAGCTGAAACTGTTGTCCAGGCCGAAAATACTGTCCTTGCCCACCTTGCTCAGCTGCTCGCTCTCCAGGTCCCATTCCCCGAACACGGTCCGCCCCTGGTCGACCACCCCGCGGTCCCGTTTCATGTTGTAGCGCATCCGGCTCCCGCCGATCTTCTCCCCGCCCTCGGTCAGCTCCGGCGCACCGTTGACAAACACGTCCCCGGTGGCCCGGTTGAAGGCGATCATCGTGTCCGCGGTCACCACCTGGCCCCCGCTTTTCACCGAGGCCTGGCCCCGGATCAGCACCACGCTGCGCCCGGGCAGGAAGATGAAATGCTCGCCCGAGTACTCGACTGACCCGCCTGCCGGCGCATGGCCGGCCAGCAGGCTGTTCATGACCGAGTCCGGCTCGGGGATTTTCAGGGAAGGCTCCTGCGGGCCGGCGCTGTCCGCAGCGGATGCCGCGGTCGAATCGGCGGACTGCCGGGCGAGGCCCGCCGCCGGCAAGCACAGGCCCGGCACCAGGCAGAGCAGCGCCGCAGGGAAAACCAATTTCAGGTATCTGGGAAGATTCATCGCTTTCCGGCTCCGGCAACCGGATGGGCTCTATCGCCGGCTAGACATCCAGCTCCTTCTCCCTCTTGCGGGCCACCACCATGGCGATCCAGACACTGAGCTCGTAGAGGCCGACCATTGGCACGGCGACCAGGATCATGCTGCCGGGGTCCGGCGGGGTGACTACCATGCAGACGATGAAAATGGTCAGGATCGCATGCCGGCGCTTCTTGCGCAAAAAGTCGGGGGAAATAATGCCCAGCCGGGCCAGCATCATGATTACGATCGGCAGCTCGAAAACGACGCCGGTAAACAGCACCAGCTGCGTGGCGATACTCAGGTAGCTGCTGGCGGTCAGCATGAACTCGGTGGAGGCGAACTGAAACTTTGAGAAAAAGTTCATGCCCAGCGGCAGGGTGATGTAATAAGCCATCACCGCACCGAGAACGAACATGAAAATCGAGGCGAACAACAACGGAAAAATCACCCTCCGCTCTTTTTTCAGCAAAGCCGGTGCCACAAAAGCCCACATCTGGTAGATGATCACCGGCGAGGCTGCCAGCACCCCGAAAGCGAAAGAGATCTTGAGCGCGATCATGAACCCTTCGGTCGGCTTGATGATCAGCAGCTTCCCGCCACCCAGGTAAGGTTTCACCGGTTGGGCGATGAACTCGAGCAGGTCGTACCGGCTGTTCAGGTAAAAGCCCACGATAATACCGATAAAAACAGTGCCGAGGCTCCAGAGTATCCTCCGGCGCAGCTCCTCGAGGTGGTCCAGAAAGGGCATCTCACTGCCGCGGTTTAGCTCGTCTTCCTCACTCGCGAGGTCTTCCTCGACTTTGGCCGGCAGGTTCGAGGCAGCGGACCGGCTTTCCTCCGGCTTTTTCTCCGTGTCTTCGTTCATGGCTCAGTTATCGTCCAATCCTGTAAAAAGCTTTTCATTTATCCCGGATACTGTGAATCTCCGGGCGGCTGCTCAAGGCCGCCGCTTTCAAGCGGCGGTTCTTTACGATTACCGCTTCAAAACCGCTGACTTAAGTCTGCGGATACAAATTGACAAGCAATGAATATACCTTTTCCCAAACACTTGGGTCAAGCTTTACCGACCGGCTGCAAACGCTCTGCCGCGCCCCCAGGGCCCCGGAAAAGGTTGCGCCACCGGCACAAACTGTTATCTTTGCTCATCCTATGGCAAAACGCATCCGGAGAGGATACGGCGATGAACGAGCAGCGGCCTGATTTCAGCAAAATCTCCACCGTAGAGGAGCTGGAAAAGCTTGTCGAGCACCTGCGCTCCGACCGGGGATGCCCCTGGGACAGGAAACAGACCGCCAGGTCGCTGAAGCCCTACCTGCTCGAGGAAGTCTACGAGCTGATGGAGGCCATAGAGGCGGATGACCCCGCACGCCTGCGCGATGAGCTGGGAGACGTGCTGCTGCACTTGTGCTTCCAGGTTTCCCTGGCCCGCGAGGCGGGCAAGCTCGACCTGGCCGGGGTGGTGGCCGCGGTGCGCGACAAGATGATCCGCCGCCATCCCCATGTCTTCGGCCAGGCTGTCTTCGAAAGCCACGCCGACCAGCTCTTTGCCTGGGAACAGATCAAGAAGCGGGAAAAGTCGAAAGGCTCCGCGGAAGCCGCACGGCCGGAGGAGGCCTCGGTGCTCGACGGCCTGCCCGGGAAGCTGCCGCCGCTGTCGAAAAGCTACCGCATCCAGGGCCGGGTCAGCCACTACCGCTTCGACTGGGACAATCCCGGAGAGCTGTTCGCCAAGGTGGAAGAGGAGCTACGGGAGCTGCGCAGCTCGCTCGACGCCGGGGACCAGGACGCCCAGGAAGAGGAGGTCGGCGACCTGCTGTTCACCGTGGTCAACCTGGCCCGCCTGCTGGGCGTGCATCCCAGGCTCGCCCTGGAACGTACCAACAGCAAGTTCATCCACCGCTTCCGGCAGCTCGAGCGCATAGTGCGCGAAAGAGGCCTGGTGCTGGGCGAGCTGACTCTCGAGGAGCTGGACAACATCTGGGAGGAAGTGAAAAAAACCGAAACGGGTACAGGCTAGGGGACAAGCTCCTTCGGCACCGACTCGAAAAACCCGGGGATGTTTTCGACCCCGTTGTAGGAGAAGAAACAGTATCCAGCCGGCTGCAGGGACTTAATCCTGCGGACCCTCTCGACAATGCCGGCCACCGGCACGTCGTAGGCACGCAGGCCGGCCCAGACATGCCCGGCGCCCACCGCTTCGCAGGCCTGCGCAATCTGCCCGTATACTTTATCCCTGTCCGTGCTGTAAGCCATCGGCAGCACTAAGTCCACCAGGCCTTCCCTGACCCAGAGCGGCCACTGCTGGCCGAAGACCCTGAAGGCCGAGTCGATGTCCGGCTTGACTGCAGCCGAGCGCACCAGCCCCGGTTTTTTTTCGTTAAGGGCAGTGGCCACCTCGCGCAGGAAACGGCTGACAGCCTCCGCCCGGAACGCAGTCCAGGCCCTTTCCAGCCTGGCATTTTCCGCATTCGAGCCGCTGCTGCGGCCTGCTGTCAGGGCGGCCAGCTCCAGCGGGTCCACACCATAGGCCGCCTGGAATTCCCGGCGAAGCCCGGGGTTGAAATCCACCGAGCTCATCGGGTAGCGCAGGTAGTCGAAATGGATCCCATCCACCGGGTACCTGGCCGCCAGGTCCAGCAGGAACCTGCATACCAGGCCGCGTGCCTCCGGCTCGGCCACGGACATGAATACGCCCGTTACCCCCAGCTTATTGAACTTCGAGCGCGAGTAGCGGGCCAGCGAGACTCCCTGCCTGTCTACCATCATCCACTCCGGATGGGCGTTCAGCACGTGGGAGGGGTCTGCGGGAGGCTTGGGGGAGGACCAGACCAGTAGGGTGTTGACCCAGGCATGGACCTTGATTCCGCGCGCATGGGCCTTGTCCAGCAGGTAGGCCAGCGGGTCGAAAGCCGGGTCAGGGCAGCGCGCATAGGACTCGGCCCTGGGGAAAACTTTCGAGGGGAAAAAGGCGTCTCCACGCCCGCAGACCTGGACAAACAGGTTGTCGAACCCGGCCCGGGCGCTTCTTTCCACCAGGTTGTCGATACTCTCCCTGGAAAGCAGGGTGTGGCGGACCACCCAGAGGGCCCGGCCCTGCCTGGCTGCGGCGGCGGGAAGGCTTCCGGCCGGCTGCACGAGAAACAGGCAGCAGACCAGCAGGAGCCGAAAACCGCCTGAGAGGGGACCGCCTTGCATTTACTCTCCCTTAAGATCCCGCCCGGTTTTAAAAAAAGGCAAGGAATCAGCTTGTTTTCGCTTCCCTTGCCTTCTTGATAAGAACTGTCGAGGGTGTTCCGGCCGGCTCGCTGCTAATCTTCCTTCTTCTGTTCTTCCTCTGGCGGTTCCCCGCCGGATAGTTCCGGCTCCCCGGCGGATGGCTCCTCTTCCGCTGCCGGAGCTTCCACGGGGGCCTGTTCGCCGGCCGCCTGGGCCTCCTCCACTGCTGCGGCTTCCGCAGCCGCCTCTTCGGCGGCGGCCTGTTCCACCGGCGGCTGTTCTGCGGCCTCGGCCTTTTTCTTTGGCCTGCGCGAGCGACGTTTCTTGCCGCCGCTCTTCTTTACAACTTCTTCAGGCATCAGCTCGAACATAGCCATGGGTGCATTGTCGCCGTTGCGGTAACCCATCCTGATAATGCGGGTATAGCCGCCGGGACGGTCCTTGAAACGGTCGCTCAGGCTGGTGAACAGCTTAGCCACCACGTCCTTGTCCCGGACGATCTTCAGCACCCGGCGGCGGGCGTGCAGGTCCCCGCGCTTGGCGAAAGTGATCAGCTTCTCCGCCAGGGGCCGGGCTTCCTTGGCCTTGGCCGTGGTGGTCCTGATCCGCTCGTGGTGAAACAGACTGGTGATCAGGTTGCTGAGCAGCCAGTTGCGGTGGCTGCGGGTACGGTTGAGGGATCTGCCTTTTTTCTTATGCCTCATGATGATTATTTCCCAAACCAGCTGGATACTTGACTGACTCTGAAAGTAAACAGGCGGGCCGCTGTAAGCCCCGCAAGAGTCCGTAACCGAAAATGACCGCTATTCTTCCTGGTTCTCCTGCACCTCATCCATATCGGAGAGCTCCCATTCCCCCTTTTCGTTCTTTTCCAGTTGCATGCCGAAATGCATGCCGTGGCGGGAAAGGATATCGGAGATCTCGTTCAGCGACTTACGGCCGAAATTGCGGAACTTGATCATTTCGCTCTCGGTTTTCTGCACCAGCTCCCCCAGGGTCTTGATATTGGACGCCTTGAGACAGTTGCTGCTGCGCACCGAGAGCTCCAGCTCCTCGACACTGCGGTTGAACAGCTCCTTGAGGCGGTTCTTGCGCAGGTCTGTAGCCACCGGCTTTTCTTCCTGCGGCTCGCTGAATGATTTCAGGTAGTCCAGGTGCGAGATGAGGAGATCGGCCGAGCTGATCATCGCCGCTTCCGGGCTGATCGCGCCGTTGGTATGCACCTTGATAGTCAGCCTGTCGTAGTCGGTGCGATGGCCCACGCGCTGTTCGTCCACCTGGAAAGAGACCTTAGTTACCGGCGAGAACATCGAGTCGATGGCGATGAGCTGGGGATCGTTTTCCGGGATCTCGTGCTGGCTGGCAGGATAGTAGCCCCTGCCGACTTTCAACATCAACTCGATGCGCACGGCCTTGTCTTCCTTGAGACTGAAGAGGAAATGGTCCTTGTTGACCACTTCCACCGAGGCGGGGGTCTCGATCATCCCGGCAGTGATCTCTCCCTGTTTTTTCACTTCCAGCTTGCAGGTCGCCTGCTCGGCTTTCTGGTCTTTGTGCCTGAAAACGACCTTTTTCAGGTTGAGGATGATCTCGGGCATGTCCTCGACGGTCCCGGGAATGGTCGAGAGCTCGTGCAGCACCCCGTCGATGCGCAGGGCCCAGATAGCAATCCCCTCGATCGAGGAAATCAGCACCCTGCGCAGGGCATTGCCCAGGGTCACGCCGAAACCCCGCTCCAGCGGCTGCACGATGAACTCACCGTAAACATCGGTGTAGTTTTTGGTATTTTTCTCGACCCTTGAGGGTAGAACGATATTTCTAAGTTCCATAACCGGTGTTTCTCCCACTTGAATGATCATGCTAACAGGGGAATGATTTCCGGATTGCACCGGAAGATCTGCCGGAACGAATGCAGCCAGTTCTGCCGGGTTTTTACTTCGAATACAACTCCACTATCAGCTGTTCCTGTGCCGTAGTGGGGATGTTGGCCCGGGTGGGCACTTCCAGCAGCTTTCCGGTTTGCGTCTTGTAATCCACCGACAACCAGGGCAGGACATCCTGTTTGCCCCGCCGCTCGATCGAGGAAAGAATCAGTCCCATGTTGCGGCTTTTCTCCTTGACACGCACTTCCTGTCCGGGAGCAACCTGGTAGGACGGGATGTCCACGATCCCGCCGTTGACCTGGATATGGCGGTGCCGTACGAGCTGACGGGCACTTTTACGGCTGGGCGCCAGGCCCAGGCGGTAGACGACGTTATCCAGCCTGGTCTCGATCGACTGGAGCAGCAGCTCTCCGGTGACCCCGGTCTTGTGGGCGGCCCGCTTGAAATAGTTGCGGAACTGCTTTTCCAGTATGCCATAGATCCGCTTGACTTTCTGCTTTTCCCTGAGCTGCAGGCTGTAATCGCTCACTTTTCTCCGCCGTCCGGCCATCCTTCCGTGCTGGCCAGGCGCAAAGTTCTTTCGCTCGATGGCGCATTTGTCGGTGTAGCAGCGCTCACCCTTGAGAAAGAGCTTGACTCCCTCGCGGCGGCACAACTTACAATTGGCTTTAGTATATCGAGCCATCAGACCTCCAGAATATCTGTGCTAAACACGCCTGCGCTTCGGCGGCCGGCAACCGTTGTGCGGTATCGGGGTCACGTCCCGGATAGACTTGATAGTCAAACCCGCTCCCTGCAGTGCCTGGATAGCGGACTCCCGTCCCCCGCCGGGCCCCTGCACCCGGATATGAACCTTTTTCATTCCCAGGTTAACAGCTTCGCGGCCGCAGGACTCGGCTACTGTCTGCGCCGCGAAAGGGGTGCTCTTCTTCGACCCCTTGAACCCGCTCTTACCAGCGCTTCCCCACAGGATCGTGTTACCGTTCAGATCCGTAACAGTTACGATAGTATTGTTAAAACTGGCCTTGATATGAACCATTCCCTCGGTTTCAACCTGACGAACTTTCTTTTTAACTTTCGATCCTTTTTTGGAAGGACTAGCCATCTGCACTCCTCTTTATGTTGATAAGCTCCGGCTCCCCGCTCCACCTGACGGCGGCGGGAACATCTTGCAGCCCCTGCAACTCCCGGGGCACCGCTACTTCTTGGCCCTGATCTTTTTCTTGCCCGCTATCGCCACCCGGGGCCCTTTATGGGTACGGGCATTGGTGTGCGTGCGCTGGCCGCGGACCGGCAGTCTCTTGCGGTGACGGAGGCCGCGGTAGCTGCCGATATCCATCAGACGCTTGATGTTCATCGAGATCTCGGTGCGCAACGCGCCCTCGATCTTGTAATCCCGCTCGATGGTACCGCGCAGGCGGTTGGTATCGTTATCGGTAAGGTCCCCGGCCTTGATATCCGGGTTGACACCGGAATCTTCCAGGATCTTACGCGCCGATGAACGGCCGATACCGAAAATGTAAGTCAGCGCTATCTCTATCCTTTTATTCTTGGGCAGATCGATTCCTGCAATACGAGCCATACACCTACTCCCGGCTTTTAATTGTTTGTTGGGCCACCTGTCAACCCTGGCGCTGTTTGTGCTTGGGGTTTTTACAGATTACCCGGACTACCCCGCGCCTGCGAATGATCTTGCAGTATTCACAGATAGCTTTTACCGAGCTGCGAACCTTCATCGAAATCTCCAGCGGTTAAGTCTTCATCATTTGTAACGGTAGGTTATCCGCCCACGGCTCAGGTCGTAAGGACTCAGCTCCAGGGCCACTTTATCGCCGGGCAGGATGCGGATAAAATTCATCCGCATTTTGCCGCTGATATGAGCCAGGACCTCGTGCTTGTTTTCCAGCTCCACCCGGAACATTGCGTTGGGCAGCGGCTCAAGCACCGTACCAGTGACCTGTATCGCTTCTTCTTTGGCCATAACTTCCGGACCTCAGCCGAAGATGGCAATAGCATCAATGCCACTCGGTTAAAATTTCGGGGCCGTTCGGCCCTACCGCCACAGTATGCTCGAAATGGGCGGAAAGCTTTCCATCGGCGGTAACAACGGTCCAGTTGTCATCGAGGGTCCGGACCTCGGGAGTGCCCTCGTTGACCATCGGCTCGATTGCCAGCACCAGCCCCTCTTTCAGCTCGTAGCCCCGGTTCGGGGTGCCGTAGTTCGGCACCTGGGGGTCCTCGTGCAGGTTCTGGCCGATGCCGTGGCCTACCAGATCGCGGACCACGGAATAATTATTTGATTCTACGTACCTCTGCACCGCGGAGCCGATATCGCCGATACGGTTCTGCGCCCTGGCCTGGCTGATCCCTTCCTCCAGGCTCCGGCGGGTGACCTCGAGCAGGCGGCCGACACGCGGGCTTGCCCGGCCCACGGAAAAACTCGCCGCAGCGTCCGCGAAATAACCCTTGCTGAAAACGCCGACATCGATGCTGGCCAGGTCTCCCGGGGCAAGGATGCGGTCCTTTTTCGGGATACCGTGCACCACTTCATTGTTGATCGAAGTGCATAGTGCGTTGGGGAAACCCCCGTATCCCTTGAAAGCCGCCCGGCTGTCGGGATGGGAGTTTATCAGCTCCTCGGCGATCCTGTCCAGCTCCAGGGTGGAAATCCCCGGGGCTATCGCCTGCCCGACACGGGCCAGGACTTCGGCTACGATTTTACCCGCATCCCTGATCTTGGCAATTTCGGGGCGAGACTTGAGAAAAACCATCTGTGGCCGCCGGCGTTTATAAGCTTACATGTGCCGTCGGCTGGGAATCTTGCCCTTTTTCATGAACCCATCGTAATGACGCATCAACAGGTGGCTTTCCATCTGCTGAATGGTGTCCAGGGCCACGCCCACACAGATCAGCAAGCTAGTCCCGCCGAAATAAAACGGCACGTTAATGATATCCAGCATGTAGATCGGCAGCACCGCGATAGCCGCCAGGAAGACCGCTCCCGGCAGGGTGATGCGGGTCAGCACCCGATCGATATATTCGGCGGTTCGCGCCCCGGGACGGATCCCGGGAATAAACCCGCCCTGGCGCTTGAAATTCTCGGCCAGGTCCACCGGGTTGAAAATGACCGCCGTGTAAAAATAAGTGAAAAAGATAATCAGCAGCGAGTAAAAGAAAACATAAGAATTGGTGTTCGGCTGAAAATACTGGCCGAGATCGGCCATCCAACTGTTCGGCGCCAGGAAAGTGCTCAGGGTGGCCGGCACCACGATTATCGACTGGGCGAAAATAATGGGCATTACCCCGGCGCTGTTGATCCTCAGGGGAAGGTGGGTCTGCTGGCCGCCCATAACCTTGCGTCCCACCATACGCTTGGGTATCTGGATCGGGATTTTGCGGGTGCCGAGGGTCATCACGATCACGCCGGCGACCACGGCTATCATCACCACGCAGAGCAGCAGCATGGGAATGATGCCGATAACGTCCTTGCGCAGCATCTCGATCGACTGGAGAACGGCGCCGGGAAAGCGGTCCACTATGCCGAAAAAGATCAAGAGGCTCATCCCGTTGCCGATACCCCGCTCGGTTATCTGCTCACCCAGCCACATCACCAGCACCGCTCCGGTAGTCAGGGTGATCACCGTGGTGATCCTGAACACCCAGGGATCGATGGTCACCGCGTTGAGGTTCTGCAGGAAGGCGGCCATACCGATCGACTGGATGAAAGAAAGCACCACTGTCCCGTAGCGGGTGTACTGGGTGATCTTTTTCCGGCCCTCCTGCCCCTCTTTCTGGAGCTTTTCGAAGTAGGGGAAAACCGGCGGCAGCAACTGAAAGATAATCGAGCTGCTGATGTAAGGCATAATGCCGAGGGCGAAAATAGTCGCCCGCTGCAGTCCGCCGCCTACAAACATGTCCATCAGGCCGAAAAGGGTGTTCTCCTGCTGTCCGAACCACTCGATCAGCCTGGTGACATCGATCCCGGGTACTGTAACGTGCCCGCCCAGCCGGTAAATCACCACGATAATCGCCGTGTACCCCAGCTTGCGCTTCAGCTCCGGCACGTCGAAAATGTTTCTTAACCCGCCCGGCATTATATCACCTCGATTTTGCCGCCTGCGGCTTCGATTTTCTTCCTCGCAGCCTCACTGAAAGCATGGGCCGCAATGGTGGCTCCTTTTTCGATCTCACCGCCCGCCAGCACTTTGATCGGCCTGTTGGCACTGCGAACCAGCCCCAGCTCGGCCATCTCGGCAGGCCCCAGCTTGTCGCGGCCCTGCGCACGGTTGAGGTCGGAGAGGTTGACGACCTGAAAACTCTTGCGGAACGGGTTGTTGAAACCACGCTTGGGCAGGCGCCTCTGCAGTGGCATCTGGCCGCCCTCGAACCAGACCGGGATCTTCACGCCGCTGCGGGATTTCTGTCCCTTGTGGCCCCGTCCGCTTGTACCGCCGGTCCCGCTGCCTGAGCCGCGGCCCACGCGCTTGCGGTTCTTTCTGCTGCCCTCGGGTCTTTTCAGTTGTGATAATTTCATTTAGCGTACCGTAAATCGGGTTCTCGAAATATAACTCAAACGCTCAGGCCTCTACTTTATCTCTTCCACCTCTACCAGGTGGCAGACCTTTGAAATCATGCCCCTGATCTGCGGGGTGTCATCGTGAACGGTGCTACTCTGATGGCGGGTGAGCTTGAGCGCTCTCAGGGTGGCCTTGTGCTTTTTCAAGGCCCCGATCCCGCTTTTAACCTGCTTTATTTTAAGCTTTTTCTTCACTTGCCGCCTCCATAACTACCCGGTCGCCCCCGGCCACGTCCTGGGGGGATATGCCCCTGAGGCGGGCCACTTTTTCCACGGTCATCAAATTTTGCAGTCCCTGCATGGTAGCTTTGGCCATGTTATGCGGATTATTGGAGCCCAGGGATTTCGAGAGGATATTCTGTACTCCGGCGCATTCGAGCACGGCGCGCACGCTGCTGCCGGCTATGACCCCGGCGCCCGGAGCGGCCGGCTTGAGCAAGACCTTGCCTGCGCCGAACCTGCCCATTATCTCGTGCGGGATCGTACCCCGGATAACCGAGACCCGGACCATTTTCTTCTTGGCGATCTCGACTCCCTTGCGAATGGCTTCGCTGACCTCGTTGGCCTTGCCCATGCCCAGCCCCACGTTCGACCTGCCGTCGCCCACAGCCACCAGAGCACTGAAACTGAATCTCCGGCCGCCCTTGACCACTTTTGCGCAACGGTTGATGGAGATGACATTCTCGATCAGTTCGCCTTTTTCCTTGGTAACATCCACTTCGCCTGCTCCTTAGTGAGGATATTCAAACAAAAAGAGCTTCAACAGCTAAAACTCCAACCCGCCTTCGCGCGCACCCTCTGCAAAGGCCCTGACCCGGCCGTGGTAGATGTAACCCCCGCGGTCGAATACCACCTGCTTGATCCCCTTCTCGACCGCCCGGCGCGCCAGAGTCAGACCCAGCATCTTGCTGACCGCAACCTTGTTTTTCTTGTCGAGTCCGCTTTTGTCCAGTTCCTTGGAAAGGGACGACATCCCCAGAATGGTCTTTCCGTGCTCGTCATCGACCACCTGACCCTCGAGGTTCTTAAGCGAGCGGTTGACCACCAGGCGGGGACGCTCGCTGGTGCCGAACACCCTGCTCCGGATGCGCGAATGCCTTTTCTCACGGGCTTTCTTTCTATCGTATACCTTCATTGGATCAGGCCCCTGCCGCTGTTTACTCCAGTAACTGTTACCCATTCACATTCCGGGAACCGCGGCTCCCGGGAGAAATCAATTCTTGGACGATGTGGCACCGGCCTTGCCGGCCTTGCGAATTATGTACTCGCCCTCGTAATGCACACCCTTGCCCTTGTATGGCTCCGGGGGGCGGTAGCCGCGGATATTGGCCGCCACCTCGCCTACCACCTGCTTGTTGATCCCGGAAACAATAATCTGGCCAGGTGCCGGAACCTCGAAAGCCACCCCTTCCGGGGGCACGACCTCGATTTTATGCGAGTAGCCGAGCTCGAGGCTGAGGTTTTTATCGGATATCAGGGCGCGGTAGCCTACTCCCACGATTTCGAGCTTCCTGGTGAACCCCTTGGTGACACCCACCACCGCATTGTTGATCAGGGAGCGGGTCAGGCCGTGCAAGGCACGATTCTTTTTGGAATCATCCGGCCGGCGCACGTCTATCCGGTCCGCTGAAACCTCTATTTTCATTTCCGGCGGGACCTGCTCGACGTTTTTGCCTTTAGGCCCCTCAACCGTAACGGTATCACCCTCGCGGGTGATTTTTACTCCCGCGGGCAAGGGTATTGGAAGTTTCCCGATACGAGACACCAGTCCTCCAGTTATTACTTACAATGGAATACCCCCCTTGAGCAAGCTCAAGGAGAATCTTCGATTTTCAAGGTCTATTAGATCATTCAGACTCGCTCGCTCCCCCTCAGCGGCCAGGCCGCGGGGAATACGATAGCTAGTCTTTTCACTGATTCGAAAACGCTTCCCCACCCGGCAGCTACCAGATGTGGGCCAGGACCTCGCCGCCGATGTGAAGCTTGCGGGCTTCGCGGTCGGTGAGCAGGCCGCGGGAAGTCGAGATTATCCCTACTCCCAGCCCGTTGCGAACCCGCCTGATCTTATCGGCACCCCGGTAAATCTTCAGGCCGGGCCTGCTGATCCTCCTGGAACCCATCATCGCCGGAGCGTCATCCGCTCCGTATTTCAGGTAGATTCTCAGGACGTTCTGACGGTCGTCCCGGATTTCCCGGTAATTGCCGATCATTTTTTCCCGGAGAAGAATCCGGGCGATCTCTTTTTTCATTTTCGATGAGGGAACATCAACCCGGTTATGCCTGGCCTTGTATCCGTTACGGATCCTGGTCAGCATGTCGGAAATCGGATCGGTCATTGTCATAATTACTGCCCGCTGATCGGGTTATAAACAGTCCAACGGTTAATGTATGGCAAACAGCACAACAAACTCCTGCGGCGCCGGGCGGCAGGTGTTTGTCCTACCAGCTCGCCTTACGGACACCCGGGATCTGTCCGGCGAGGGCCAGCTCCCGGAAGCAGATGCGGCAGATGCCGAATTTGCGGTAGTACGCGCGAGCCCGTCCGCAGCGCTGGCAGCGGTTGTACTGCCGTACTTTGAACTTCGGTTTCCTTTTGTTCTTCTCGATCAATGCTTTCTTGGCCACGTGAGCTTCCTCTTTCTCGTTAATAACGCTCGTCCCTAAGCGGCTGTCTGGCTGCTCTGACGGAACGGCAGGCCGAGATCTTTCAACAGCATGAACGCCTGGTCGTCTTTGTCTGTGCTGGTGACAAAAGTAATGTCCATGCCATGCAGCTTCTCGATCTTGTCGTAGTCGATCTCCGGGAAAATCACTTGTTCCTTGATACCTAAAGTATAATTGCCGCGTCCGTCGAAACTCTTGGTCGGCAGCCCCCTGAAATCCCTGATACGGGGGATCGCCAGGCTCACCAGCCGGTCTAAGAACTCCCACATCATTTCCCGCCGCAGGGTTACCCGGCAGCCGATTTTCATACCGGTGCGCAGCTTGAAATTGGAGACCGACTTCTTGGCCCGGGTGATTACCCCCTGCTGCCCGGTTATCTGGGTCAGCTCCTCGAGGGCGGACTCCAGGTGCTTGGGATTCTCGATCGCGCTGCCCATACCGATATTGATCACGATCTTGACCATTCGGGGGACATCGTGGATGTTCCCGATCCCGAACTCTTCTTTCAGTTTCGGCTGAACAACCTTGAAGTAATGATCTTTCAGTCTTGCCATCGGTAGCTACTCACTCGTTGTTGATAATTCCAGCCGGTGTCGCTCACCGGCTCCCAGGCCGTTGTCAGGAGCCGGTCTTGGTTTCGATCACTTCGCCCGAGGCCGCGCTGACCCGCACCTTGCTGCCCTTTTCATCCGTGAGGGTCTTGAAACGGACCCGGGTCGGCTTCTTGCTTTTTTCATCATAGAGCATCACGTTGCTCAGGTGAATCGGGGCTTCCTTTTCCACGATCCCGCCCTGCGGGTCTTTCTGGGTGGGCCTGGTGTGCCTCTTGACCAGGTTCACGCCCTTGACAATCACACGCTGCTTATCGGTGAAGATCTTGAGCACCTGCCCGACCTTGCCGCGGTGATTGCCGCTGACCACCATTACCGTGTCATTTTTGACAATACGCATTTTTCAACCTTTTGCACCTGCTGGTGTCAGATCACTTCCGGGGCCAGGGAGACGATTTTCATGAAATGTTTCTCTCGCAGCTCCCTGGCTACGGGTCCGAAAATACGCGTGGCCCGCGGCTCTTTTTTTTCATCGATGATCACCGCCGCGTTTTCATCGAAACGGATGTAGGAGCCGTCCCTGCGCCGTGTCTCTTTCTTGAGGCGCACCACCACCGCCTTGGCCACATCGCCTTTGCGGATGTTGGCGTTGGGCAGGGCGTCTTTGACAGCCACCACGATAATATCTCCGAGGCGTGCGTAGCGTCGGCGGGAGCCACCCAGCACACGGATGCACAGGGCTTTTTTCGCGCCGGAATTGTCGGCGATCTTGAGGATTGTCTCTTGCTGAATCATCAGAGTTACCTATAGCCTAAAATATAGTATGCATGGCAGCGGTTTGCCTAGTACGACTCCTGCAGTCACTCTTTCTCGCTGGAGATGACCTCCACCAGCCGCCAGCGTTTCTGCTTGCTCAAGGGCCTGGTTTCAACGATCCTGACCTGGTCGCCCAGCTTGCACTCGTTTTTCTCGTCGTGCACCTTGTACTTCTTCGAACGCCGCATCGGCTTACCGTAGATGGGGTGCTTGACCTGACGCTTGGCGCTGACCACCACGGTCTTCTCCATCTTATCACTGACAACTACGCCGACCCGCGTCTTGCGGAAATTCCTGCTGCTTTTTTCTTCCAAGTTTCACCTTCTTTCGCATGTCAGCCAGCTGAGGATCAACTCTCCGATGCCTTGCGGCCTTTATCGTTGAGCATTGTCAGGCAGCGGGCGATGTCTTTCCTCAACATGCGCAATTGCAAAGGGTTGTCTATTTTATGCACCGCATTCCGGAAGGAAAGGCGGAAATATTCCTCTTTCAACTCACCGAGCTTCAAACGGACATCCTCTTCCGGCATTTCTCTGATTTCATGCGCTTTCATCGGACTCCTCCCGGATTATCTCCCTGCTGATCATCTTGGTCTTCACCGGCAGTTTGTGTCCTGCGAGACGGAGGGCTTCGGCCGCCAGCTCCCGGGAGACACCCCCGATCTCGAACATGATACGGCCCGACTTGACCACGGCCACCCAACCCTCCGGGTTTCCCTTACCCTTGCCCATGCGTGTCTCCGCCGGCTTCTTGGTGATCGGCTTATCCGGAAAAATCCGGATCCAGACCTTGCCGCCACGCTTGATATGGCGGGTCATCGCCACCCTAGCCGCCTCGATCTGCCGGTTGGTGATCCAGCCGGGCTCGACAGCTTGCAGGCCGTGCTCACCGAAGTTCAGGCTCGAGCCGCGATAAGCCTTGCCACGCATCCTGCCGCGCTGCTGCTTTCTGAATTTTATCCTCTTGGGGGAAAGCATCAAACCACTCCTGAAAATATCTCACGGCCAGCGGCCTGTGGAAACATCCTGAAAACGAATTCTCTGGACTGCGCCGGTCATCCTGACGTTTTTATCTACCACCGATCATGGACGACTGCTCCTCGCGGGCGAATCTCTTGCTCCGGGGCTGTATGATCTCGCCCTTGCAGATCCAGACTTTCACCCCGATAGTACCGAAAGTGGTATGCGAGGTGCTGGTGGCATAGTCGATATCCGCCCGGATCGTATGCAGCGGGACCCTGCCCTCGAGGTAACCCTCGCTGCGGGCGATTTCCGCACCGGCCAGCCGTCCGCCGCAGATGATCTTGATTCCCTGGGCGTTCATCCGCATCGCGCTGGTTACGGCTTTCTTCATCGCCCGGCGGAAACTCACCCTCTGGCTCAACTGGAAAGCGATGCCATCGGCCACGAGCTGGCTGTCCAGCTCGGGAGTCTTGATTTCCTCGATCTTGATGAAGATCTCATCCTTGGACAGGTGAGAAAGCTCATCGCGCAGCTTGTCCACTTCCTGGCCTTTCCGGCCGATAACCACGCCCGGACGGGCGGTATGGATGATCACGGTCATCTTCTGCGGCGTGCGCTCGATGACTACTTTCGAGATCGCAGCATGGCCCAGGCGGCTGTGGATGTACCTGCGGATAAGGTCGTCCTCCTTGAGAAGCCTGGCAAAACTCTTATCGGCAAACCAGATCGATTGCCAATCCTTGACCACTCCTAGCCTGAAACCCAGAGGGTGTGTCTTTTGACCCAAGTGCCTGCTCCTTTATGTTAAGTTCTAACCGAACTCAGGCTGATATCTTTGGCCATACCCCGGCCGATTCTATTGCTCTTCGGGCACGGGAATGTCCAGCTCCACCGAAATGTGGCTGGTTCTTTTCATGATAGGTGTCGCCCGTCCCATGGCCCTGGGACGCCATCTCTTGAGAGTCGGGCCCTGTTCGACAACGATCTTGCTGACCATGATCTCATTGGTATGCAGGTCGAGGCTGCCCAACTGGTTTACCGCGTTGCTGTAAGCCGACTGCACGAGCTTGCGCACGGGCTCGGCAGCAGCCTTGCGGGTAAATTTGAGGATGGCAAAAGCCTCTTCCAGGTTCTTGCCCCGCACCTGGTCGATAACCAGTTTGACCTTGCGGTCGGAAATACGGACGAATTTTGATTTTGCACGCGAAATCATCGCTGTCTCTTCCTTAAGTTACCGCCCGGGGCTCATGGCCCGGGCATGTCCGGTCTCAAGCCGGTCTCCGGAACGCGGAGCCCGGCCTTCCGGGCTGCTCCCGGTTTACCTGCGGCCCGCCGTACGTTCCGCCAGTTTTCCACCGTGGCCCCGGAAGAACCGGGTCGGAGAAAACTCGCCTAGCTTGTGCCCCACCATGTTTTCGGTGATATACACCGGGATGAACTTGTTCCCGTTGTGCACCGCAATGGTGTGGCCGACAAAATCCGGGCTGATCGTAGAACGCCGGGACCAGGTTTTGATCACCTTTTTTTCTCCGGCGCTATTGAGCTGCTCGATCTTCCTGCGGAGAAACTCATCGATGAACGGACCTTTTTTTATCGATCTGGCCATAGCTTAACTGATTCCCTGTTAAACAACTATTTTCTTCTTCTGAGAATGTATTTGCTCGAAAGCTTCCTTTTGCTGCGCGTCTTGTAACCCTTGGTGGGTTTGCCCCAGGGCGTGCAGGGGTGGCGGCCTCCGGAGGACTTGCCCTCGCCGCCGCCCATCGGGTGGTCCACCGGGTTCTTGGCCACGCCGCGCACGTGCGGCTTCCTGCCCAGCCAGCGGTTGACTCCCGCTTTGCCCCGTTTGATCCCCTCGTGCTCCTGGTTGCCGATCACCCCGATAGTGGCGCTGCATTCACGGGGGATAAGCCTCACCTCGCCGGAGGGCATCTTGCAATGGATATAGCGGCCTTCCTTGGCGACTACCTGCAGGGAGGCCCCGGCGCTGCGCCCGATCTGTCCGCCCTTGCCCGGTTTGAACTCCACGTTGTGCACCATGGTGCCCAAGGGGACCTCCGATAGCGGCAGGGAGTTGCCGGGCTTGATATCGCTGCCCGGGCCGGACTCGATCAGGTCGCCCACTTTCAGTCCCTGGCAATAGAGGATATAGCGCTTTTCCCCGTCCAGATAATTTACCAGGCTGATAAAGGCGGACCGGTTGGGGTCGTACTCGATCGAGACGACCTTGCCTTTGATCCCGAACTTGTTACGCTTGAAATCGACGACCCGGTAGCGGCGTTTATGGCCGCTGCCGCGGTAGCGCATGGTGACATGCCCGTGATGATTACGGCCGCCTTTTTCGTGCAGCGGCTCGACCAGCGAACGCTCCGGTTCTTTCTTGGTAATCAGGTCGTAAGCGTTAAGCACGCGGAAACGGGTTCCGCTGGTAACCGGCTTAAGTTTCTTAAGTGCCATGTCAAGCCCACAATTTCAAATTGGATCTAAGACTCCCCGCGAGCCAAGCCGCGGTGAATCTTCGATTGTTAAAGTATTTGTCGATTATTTCTATTCGCTCGCTTACCCCGCAGCAAACTGCGGGGAATGCGCTCGCTGACCGATTCAGACTCCCTCGAACAACTCGATCACTTCACCTTCGCGCAAGGCCACAAAAGCTTTTTTCCAGTCCGCCCGCTTGCCCGAATAACGGCCCATGCTTTTGATCTTGCCCTGGACGTTCTGCACCCTTACCTGCCTGACCTTGACCTGGAACAGTTCTTCCACCGCCTTTTTGATCTGCAGCTTGTTGGCCCGGCGGTCCACTTCGAAACAGTACTGATTGCCACTCTCTCTCAAGTGATCGCTTTTCTCAGTCAGCAGGGGCCGGCGCACTATCTGGTAAGGGTCCTTCACTTTGCGGTTTCTCCAGTTGGTCGATTACGTTTTTCTCAATGATTATTTTTTCCGCCAGCAACACGTCGTAGGCATTGCACTCGGAGAACGGCTTGACTTCCAGGCCCGGGATGTTACGGGCCGACTTCCAGACCGAGGGCTTGTTGTCCCGGAGCATGATCAATACCCGGCGGCCGGTGAGTTCCAGCTTTTCGAGCATCCCTGCCATCAGCGAGGTCTTAGGCTGATCGAAAGCCAGTTCTTCTACTACCAGTACTGCGCCCTCTTCGGCTGCTTTAGTGCTCAAGGCACTGATAAACGCGGCTTTACGCACTTTTTTCGGTACATTTACCGAGTATTCCTTGGGGTGAGGTCCGAAAACCGTGCCGCCGCCGCGCCAGAGCGGGCTGGAGCGCATTCCGGCACGCGCCCGTCCCGTGCCTTTCTGCCGCCACGGCTTGGCGGTGCTGGCATTGACCTGGCCGCGCTCCTTGGTCGAAGCATCTCCCTGGCGACGGTTGGTGAGCAGTGCGTTCACCGTGTAGTAAATCGATCCCTCGCTGATCTTGCCGCTGAAATAGCTCTGGGGCAAGGGAATCTCACCTTTTTTTTCGCCGCTCTGATCGATCAATACGGTCTGGCTCATTTAGTCCTCTTCATAACTTTGCGGCACTGTCAACCGGTCCCGGGTGCCTGACGAATTCGCCGGACATCCTAGTGTTTGGATACCGACACCAGGCCGTCGCTCGGCCCAGGCACCGCCCCTTTGATAAACAGATAATCCCGCTCGGTATCCACTTTGACCACTTTCAGGTTGCGGACTGTCAAGCGGCTATTGCCATACTGGCCGGGTAATTTAGTGTTCTTCAAGACCCGCGAAGGGTCGGCCGAGGCCCCGATGGAGCCCGGGACACGGTGCGAGGTGTTGCCGTGAGTATCATCACCTCCGCTGAAACCGTGCCTCTTTACTACTCCCTGGAACCCACGTCCCTTGGTGGTCCCGGCGATACTCACCTTTTCGCCTTCGCTGAACAGCTCCACTGTAAGCTCCTGGCCCACCTCGAAGCCTTCCACCCCGTCCACCCTGAACTCGCGGATCCTTTGCGGGAAATAATCGCCCGCCTTTTTCAGGTGGCCTTTCACCGGCAGGGTGAGGTTCTTTGCCTTGCGGCTGCCGAAACCGACCTGGAGCGCATTATACCCGTCTTTCTCCACGCTCTTGACCTGGGTCACCCGGCAGGGTCCGGCCTGGATCACGGTAACCTGCACCTCCACGCCGTTTTCATCGAAGATGCGGGTCATGCCTAGTTTTTTTCCAATCAATCCCAGCATTCCTACCTCTATCAGGATAACTTTCGTCCCGCCCGGCCCCGGGAGACACCCAAAGAGCCGGACAGCGACAGTCCGGTCCCGGCCGGCGGCTGCTGATCTTGCCGGTCAGACCTTGATCTCGATATCCACTCCGGCCGGCAGGTCGAGCTTGGTCAGCGCGTCGATAGTCTGGGGCTTGCTGTTGAAAATCTCGATCAGGCGCTTATGGGTTCTCAGCTCGAACTGTTCCCTGCTCTTCTTATCGATGTGCGGAGACTTGTTGACAGTGATGATGCTCCGCCGCGTGGGCAGGGGGATCGGCCCGACCACTTCCGCTCCGGAATTCATAGCGGTCCTGACAATGTCCGCAGTGGACTTGTCAATCAAGGCGTGGTCAAAAGACTTGAGTCTTATGCGTATTTTCTGTCCCTGCACAAATCCCTCGTCATTGAAAATCTTAACCTTAACGGCTATTCGATAATCTCGGTCACTACGCCGGCGCCCACAGTGCGGCCGCCCTCGCGTATCGCAAAACGCAGCTCCTTCTCCATCGCTATCGGCGTGAT